>NZ_JAWOVT010000008.1:0-299190 GCF_033340055.1 Vibrio sp. 1580 | reverse complement strand
CTTTAAAATACAAAACGCCCGATGAAGTACATCGAGCGTTTTAGTTAAAAAGTGTCAACCCATATCAGGACGGGTCAGGACTTTTTGTGATATTTATCAAAATAATTGCCTTTATTGATAAGTTACTCGAATTAATGAATCGTCTTAATACAAGGCTGAATAACTATAATAACTAGGCCAATGTTGCTTTTAGGTGTGTATGACGTGATTGTGATGGTCGCTCGGCAGGTGCTGTGGTGAATGTGTCGCGTTGAAAATCTTTTTAAATATTATATATTTACGCTCGTTTCTATACTCTGAGTATAGTGTTCTGCATGAGGTCGATGGGTAATACCTCACCTCTTTAACTCGCGATGAAGCAAATTTAATCCTAGCAAGCTTCAGAGCAGTTACTTTTGTGAGTGCGTAATGCGCTCACCTTTTTATTTAAACTTCCTCAGTAACAGTCAATTTGTTGTTTGTTGCTGAGGAGGGCACCTCATAAACTTCTGAATTTCCTCGTGCTTACCTGAAGCGCACGTTACTACGATTTTTGTTAACTTCAGTCCATAAATTAAATTTTTTTAGATAGTAAGATTTTACCATTTTGACAGAGTGGGTGATGTTACTGGCTTTTATTGTGGTCAAATCGCATGTTTTGATAGCAAAAATCACCATTTTTTTGGTGTTTTTGATTTCTGGCGATTTTTCTATCTCGTTGAAAATAAATGGCTAAGTAAGTAGGATACGCAGACCAAATCGTACTTGTAAGCCTTATCAGCTTAATTGTCACCGCAGCCATATTTACGATGTTGGTTGTGGAGAATTCAAATGCATTTAGTTTGCAAATTTATACCTAGCTCGAAGCTATCCTCCAACGAGCTATCTTATGTTCTTACACCGGACGAGTGTATAGGACAGCTTTCGCGTTTGCGAAATTCAGATGACATCCTTAGAAACCTCCCTAAAGAATTGGCGCAAAAGATTTCCATCTCTGCCAAAAAAACGACCAGCGCATTGCTAGCTGCTATAAGAATCGAATTGGGAAAAGGCAATTGGGTGTCATTATCTACCGTTGCTCGTCGGTCGCCATTGACGGACTCTCAGCTGCAAAGCTTCCCTAGACTTAAATCACTCGTTGACTCTGTATCTGCTTCGAATGAAAGCAAAGCTTTTAAAGCAGGATACAAGCAGGTTACCGACGATGTTGCTTTAGTTCGTAGTTACACGCATGTCCCCTCTGAGCCAAGTCCAGATCAAAAAATCGTTGTCGAGTTTGCAGGGCAGTGGTCTAGCAACGCGGCATGTTTGATGTTGGGAAAAACCGAAGCTCAAAAAGAAAAAGTTACTGTAGGCAAGGCTGATACCGAAAACAAACACCGCAGCCTCGCGACATTTAAAGATCTCGAAGCTGAGGGAAAAACGCTCTATATCAAAATCCCTTGCACTGATCAGCCTCAGCCAATTTTGCTTAAACTCGCCGAAGACCTGCAACCCGTTGATAAAGAAACTCAAATGGATGAGTGGGATAACGTGTTGGTGCCTGTGGTTCCGCTGCACTTCCCTAGTAGCGATAAATCAGATGAAGCTGCAGAAGTGTTTAAATCAGGCTACGTGTATGTTGTTTGGAACAATAAAATTTGGCGCGAAGTGGCAATTACGGAAAATGGTTACTTTTCAGATACGGACATTAATAGTGTTCGTGAAGGCTCTAGACCCAAAAGGCACGCCGATATCTATATGACCAATCCTGAAACAGGCGGTGTTTTCGCTTATGAGCCTTTCCAAATCGTGCAGAACGGCAAGGTGGTAAGTGAAGGCTCTTTGAATGGCTCTGGAGAGGCTCGAGTGTTCAACTTAGTTGAGGAAGAAGTTGAGATAGTCATGACAGGCTATGAACCACAAATCAAAGAAAAGATTGAAACAAATTTGAGCCCTATTAATGCTTCTAGCCCAGTGGAGCGGAGCGCGCAAGGTTACCCTCTCCCGCATATATGGCTTCCTTACAAGATTAAAGGTGAGCCTCAAGAAGTATATTTGGCTTATAACAGTAAACGATTGAGCGAGAGTGAACTATCTGAACTAGAAAGTGATCCCGGAACTAAAGCCATAAAAGTCACTGATCTTAACCATTATAGCAGTGAGAAAAGCTTTAAAATTGGAGACGGTTCTGTTCGCCTGCTCTCAGTATTACCAAGTGCTGCGACCTCAAAACCTGAAAAATACGCAATGTTACGAAGCCAGGTAAATAAAAATGTAGCGGTCGTGTATTTACTTAAATCTGTCGAGATAGTTTTCGAATATCCGGGTTATACGACGCTGGACGAGTCAGATGATTACTTTGAGTTAAGGCAAAGCGATGGTGATTGGTCGCAGCGAGTGTGCTTGCGCCAATGTATAAAAAAAGAGAATGGTTCTAGGTTGATTCGTTTTACTGGTTGGCCTGCAGAGGTTAAAGAAGTGGATCTTCTCCGTGGTTATCAGGGCAATAGTCATCACGGAAGAGATAATAAAACGGTCATTTTTGCTCAAACACCCATTGCGGATTTACTGGCTTATAAGAAAAAAGATCAGACAAGTTAACAAAACAACTTATTCGGGTTGCGTTGTCACACCATTAAACGCGATCGAGAAAGATAACGAAGAGAATATAAGATGAATCTACGTCATACATTATGCTTGATTACTTTAGCGGTCTTATCTGGCTGTAATCAAGAATCGGCCAAGGAACCTGAACAACACGCGCCAAAACCTCAGACGGTTCAAGACCGAATCGCAGAAAAAAATGCTCAACAGTGGGAAGATGGTCGTGTTTATATCACAGAAAACAATTACGTTATTTATGACAAAGAGACGGGTAAACCTAAACACTTTATTTTTAAAGCTAAAGAATGGCCACGTGAAGATCTCACCAATGAAGGCTCTTATGATTTACCACGTGTAGTGTTTCGTTGGGATAACGCCCGAAATGAAGCGAAAGACCACTATGATCAAAGGGATAAAGTGTGGAGTATCAAAACGGATGGGACGGACTTACGTCTGGTCGCAGATGAGTTTGTTGGCAAAGTTCGTCTAATGCGTGTCTCTCCAAATAATCGCTACTTGGCTTTGGCCTATTCGGCCTCAGAAGGGATGTTTAAAGTAATTAAAGATCTTAAGACGGGTGAGTATATTGAACTAGGTCGTTCACGTGGCTACCCAGAGTTTCTATGGGCAGAAGACAGCAGCTATCTTTACTACGTAGACAAGTTTAAAGACTGGAAGTACACCTTAGCGACAGGCGACAAACAGCAAGTAGACACAGAGTTTAATGAGTATTCCGTGATTCAAAAAGGAAAAAGATACGTACTAAACGACTTTGGCGTTGCAGTTTATGATGAGGCAAAAGACGAATTTCTCTTTAGCACGGGAATTAATCCTGATGAACAAAATCTGGGTGATTATAAGTTTAACAAACGTAGTATTAGTCCAGACGGTAAGTACGCTTGGGGTGAAAGTAGGAAGTTTCGTTATCTAATTGATATCGAGCAGGATTCATTTCAACAAGAAGAAATTGTACCGCGAGCGGTAGGTAAACTGCGCTATTTTGAAATTTTGAGTAAAGATGCGAATTATGCTCGGGATGGAGCGGCGCGGGCCATCCTCAGTAAACTAAAAGAAAATAAAGAATTTGGTTCTTATTTAAAATGGGAGCAAATAGGGACGGGCCATAGTGCCAGTAACTCTTCTCTTTACAACGCCTTTGCCAACAATGGTGATTTTGTTAAAGGGGATGAACTGTGAGCACTCATGATACCAGTAACGCGATACCTTTGTGTGCAAATTACTATTTGTTTGGTGTTTATTATGAGGGGGAATTTAACTCTCAAACTAAAACAACTGAATTCCCATCTTGGCATTCAGAGGAAAGCTTGGTAAGAAAACAAATCGCTAATATTCGCCCTTTAGCGAAAGTGCCGATGCTTAACGTCACTGATAGCGATAGCCCTAAGCTTTGGGCTACCGACCATAAATTTAAGTTATGTTCACTGGGTAACGGAAAGCCCGATCAATATGGGGCTTTTGAGGTCCTGACACCAGAGCACACAATTCATGCGTTAGGTAGGGATCTACCCAAAGAGGGTGAGCAGACCTTCACTTTCCGCTTTCCGCCCTTGCCTTTAATAGCTTCACTTTCTGAGTTAAACCCCAAAGAGTTAGCTACAAAAGTTGCAGAGTTGAGTAGCCAGTTGGAAAACAGCGAAGCAAAACTCACCTTGACAGAGGTCAGCATTGAACAATTGGCTAAGCCTTACGAACCAGCTGCGAACGGGGGGCTCAGCGAAGAACAGGCAGAATATAATAAGTGGTATGAAGATGTAAGTGAATCGGGAGAGACACTAAAAGGCTTCGTTTTACCTGTTGTGGCGAGTTGCGCGGTGGTTTTTTCTGATCAAGGCTATGAAAGTGCGACGGTTACTTTGCAAAAGTTTGACTCAACCAAAGAAGGTGGGGAATACAAAACGATAGGCTCTTCAGTACAAGCGGCATTACCTGAAGATGAGCTTTCAGAAGAAAATGCTAAGCAATATCCATGCGCGATGTTTCACGTTGATCCTGCTGATTTTAAAGAAGGCTTATACAGTATCCGTGTCGAATTTATTCCAAGCCAGATGAAAAATGGTGTTCCACAGTTCATTAAAGACGCTCATATTCAGCAATTTTCTGAAGGCTTAGATACAGTCTATACTTACGAGCTACGTGAACAGATTACCTTTTCTTCAAGCACTCCGTTAGGGAAATTTGCCATTGTCAGTGGCGATATGATCTCCCTTGAGGAATCCTTGATTTATCAATACCCTCAGTACTTTGGAAATATGAAACATTACCTTCACGGTAATGTACAAGGTGTAACAGCCAATACGCCAGCTTCAAGGAGTATTGCGTTACTCAAGAATATCCGAGATGTGTCTGCTCAGCTAGGAGCAGGGCTGCTGAGCGGTAGCTTGCAAGACACTTTAGACCGTGATGGCCGCCAAGCGGTGTTTAATAACGTCTCGAAACTGTATTGGGATGCAGTTAAGTCCGAGATGCCGCCTGCGATGAAAGCGGCGGGCGAATTGTATTACGGTATTTACAGTACGAAAGAAGCGCTTGATAAGTTGCAGGAACTCCACACTCCAACTATCGCGGGTGTTGGTTGGAAGGCGCTATTTCACGATAAGGTTTTTAACACCAATGAAGCTCGGTCAAGCGCACTTGCACTTTCTTTAGAATCACGTCTGGGTAACCGACGTGTGGTTGCCGGGCGAGTTGCGGAAGCTTGGCTTTCTGGTGGTAAAACCGTTGGTTTTAATGGCTTCGGAACGGGATTGACAGCACTTAGTTTGTATAAAAAAGCTAAACAGCTGGTTAATCAAAATAAAAAGGTTGATAAAGCAGAGCAAGGAACAGAAGAAGTTACAAAAGACTACCTTGCTCAAATTCCAGTTTGGAAGACAGCTAACCATATCCAGGAAGAAAAACTAGAACAGGCTTTAAAAGATGCGCGTGATCAATCTGGCAATCAGATTGACGCCATTCTCGTAAATAGCTCTAGAGGCGCAGGAATAAAAATAGAATTTGCCTTTAACTCGCGTGAAAAAGAGTTAAAGGAGCATACACCTATATTTAAACAGCTTGCTGCTTCTCTTGCCAACGTTTTAGAGAATGAGCCAAACCTTAGAGTAGAGATAGAAGGGCATGCTTGCCAAGTCGGTACCGAGAAAGCAAATATGCAGGTCTCGGCAGAGCGCGCAGAATATGCGAAAAAACTGCTCATGAAGGAGTTCCCTGTTTTTGAAGGTCGTGTTTCGGTAGCCGCTTTTGGTGAAAGTAAACCTGTCTATGTTCCCAAACAAGGTGAAAAAGTCGACCGCAACAACCCTAATCTAAGACAAAACCGTCGGGTTGTAATCCGTATTTACCTGCAATCCCTGAACATATTCTTTCATCCCAGTCGCTATGGCTCGCATGCAATGGAACGCTCTAGGCTTGCTCTAGAAGCTGAGATGGTTGCGCAAGATAAAGCAGAAGTCGCACTGCGAATGGCGATTTTTGACAGTGTCGTTGACGTCGCTTCCTATATTCCTGCTATAGCTCCTGCGGCAAGAGGGTTTATGCTTGCCATAGAGGGGTCAAAGACAGCAATATCTGCGGTGAAAGTGATTGATAGTTTAATGTTGGACTCCTTCCTAGAAGAGTTAAAGCAAAGCCATGAGGTTGTCAGTGAGCTTGAAAGGCTGGCAAAAATACATATCGAGTTACTTAACGATTTGCGACGCAGTAAGGTAGATGTAGGTATTGAATGTAGGTCTTATCAGGAACTCATTACTCACCTTGAGAGCGAAGAAGTTCGTAAGGAGGTGTTAAAACGCTACCAACTACGAGCGCTTGCTATTAATGGCTTAGTGTTATTACTCGCTGACCTAGGATCTCAAACCAAACGGAATTCTAATATCTCGTTTAGGTTTTTGGTTGAGCGTTACAAGGTGAAGGAATACATTGAGAACTACATTTTGAGCGATGATTGGTCTGTACATACGATCAAAGGAAACACCTTAGCGGCTAACTGGAAGAACCGTTGTGATAACGAGTACTACACCGAATTATCGACAAAGATGCCACAAGGTGCGCAGCATTGGCCTGCTCCAATAACAACTAATAGCAAAGTTTCTCATCTCTCTATAACCGAAAACAGGGATAGCTTTAAAGCGTCAGGTGCATTTAATCAAATCTTCCCGATACAAACCATGTTGTTTGAACACCCAAATGAAACGATGTTTGATAACTTTACCGAGTCATTTAACCCGCAGGGAAGTGAGTTAAAGAAAGATGAAATCGGCTATTGTCGAATACTTGTTCAGTCAGCTCGTTATACTGAAAGTGATGAACCAGAATGGATGTCATATGATAGTTGGATTCAGCAATCTAGCAACAGTCGCCTAGGTCCATACGATAAAGTGAAAGTGCAGTTGATACTTAAAAAAGAACACAAGTATGCGAAGCCAGTTACGATTGGCTACGATCGCGTTGACGGGCTCGAAAATATTAAAGGCCCAGCTTTCAGTGACTGGATGCTGCCAATGAAGGTTAGTGACTTCAAAACTGATCCTGATGGGCGAATAAGTGCTTTTTACAAGCAACAGGGGATTGATGACGGCGCTACGTTGATTGCTATTGAGCATATTCCCTCATTCCGCTTCGGTGATGTGATGATCGACGGTATGAAACCAATGACCTCTAAAGCAAAGCTAATGTTCTCTGATGCAATGTTCAGTATGGCAGTTTCCGGAGCAGCGATATCGGGTCAGCCAAGCGACTATTTTGCAGAAGCGGATTCCTTTAAGCGCTATGTAAAAGGCGGAGGCTTCCAAAATATGCGTTACTGCTTGGGAATTAGAACGAATCAAGGGCAACATAGTTTTTACTTACCACAAGAGTACAGTCTGGGGCAGAAGTTTGATGATGCTGAAGATGAGTTGCAGATTGGCGCTTTAAGTACAGAAACTAGACTGGTTTTGCTTGATACCTACTTGGGAGAGCAGCAACTGCGTCTACGTGAACAGGACCTTATGGTAGAGAGCTTTACCTTAATGGCAGGTGAGGGAGACAAAAATACCATCCCTATACTTCATGGCATTAAACAGCAATTGGTGGCTATAGACACCAAAGCGTCTGGTTTGAACTTTTTCAGTGAAAGAAAGTGGTACCAATCGGCTGATAATATCTGGCGTGATGGTTTCTCATGGGGAAACAAAAAGAAAGACGATCCTGCCAGTATTTATGTACTGATTTTGGGTGAAAGTCATGAAAAAGCACTTTATGAACGTTTGGGTATGCCGTGGGAAGCAGTGAATATGTGCATTCAACTGGCGCTCGACGGAAATGATGGCAAGCCAGTTAAAGGTCCTCTTTACTTCACCGATATGTATCATATTGGTGAGTTTGCCTATAAAAACGAAGAATGGATGTTTACTGAATCTATTTCCGAAAACCATCGAGAACAAGTTGATGCCATGAGTGAGTTTATAGGTGAAGCTGTAGGTAGTCTCACTAAAGAGAATGAACTATCTAAGAGCAAAAACTATACGATGTACTGCATGAGGTTTAACTTGGAATATGTTGCACCAACGGGAGTTAGGTTAAAAGGTCTAAGACCGTTTGGTGGTGTAATTGGTGGTAAAGCGAACTTGGAGCTTTCGGTTGCTCATCTAAAACAAGTCGGATTAAATGGAGCTGATGACTATGATATTGGTCGTGATGCTGTAATTTCTATTCCTTCTTTAAATGCGGATAGTGCTTTGGCTGGTAATTTCTTTAGTGATATGCCTTGGTTAATTGAGAAAGAGTCGACAGAGGAAGGCGTAGACAAGTCTGCGGCTGAAACTTGGAAGCAGTATAACGAATCTCAACGCAAGAAATGGTTGAAAGATTGGATTGAGAAACAACCTGCGGTAACTCAAGCACCCAAGCCCTTGGAAAAGTCACTTGATAACCCTTCCTAGGTGCAAAAAAACCGCCTTCGGGCGGTTTTCTTTTCTTATCACTTCATACTGAATTTAGAAGTTTATTTTTAACCCCCATCAACCAGCTGCAGAAATGTCGTATTTCTTCATCTTGTGGTTGAGTGTGCTCATTGGCAGCGCCAATTGCTCAGCGGCCTTCTTGGTGTGCCAATTACACGCATTTAAGCAATCGATGATCACTGTGCGCTCGTATTGGCTGACAACATCCTTAAGGCTCTTTGAAGCATCTTCTAAATCCGCTTGTGCTGGCTGCTCATAAGCAGGTTGTTCTGGAGTAGGTGAGGCTGCTTTCACTTCGACAGTTGGTACATCTTCTGGGATTTGTTCACCAAACTCGATATGAGTGATGGTTTCAAAATCGGACAGTAGTACCGAGCGCTCGATGATGTTTTTAAGCTCACGCACGTTCCCTGGGTATTGGTAGGCAAGCAGCTGTTTACGTACATTGGCACTTAACCCTGGCGCTTGCGGCAAACCTAGCGTGTTGGTTGTGTGTTGCACGAAATGTTCAGCAAGGGGAATAATGTCCGACTTACGGGCTCTCAGGGGCGGCAATGTAATAGGGAAGACATTTAAGCGATAGAACAAGTCGGCACGGAATCCGCCATCTTTGATTTGCTGCATAAGATTACAGTGGGTTGCAGCGATAACGCGCACGTCCACTTCAATCTCTTTGCTGGTACCGATAGGGCGAACTTTACGCTCTTGCAGTACACGCAGTAACTTCGCTTGTAGTAGCATTGGCATATCGCCAATTTCATCTAGGAAAAGCGTGCCGCCGTTGGCTGCTTCAAACAAACCGACTTTGTCTTTGTCCGCGCCCGTGAATGAACCTTTCTTATGCCCAAACAGTTCAGACTCTAACAACTGTTCGGGAATTGCCGCACAGTTTTGTACGATCAAAGGCTGTTCTGAACGGTTAGAGTTTTCGTGAATGTATTTCGCGATCACCTCTTTACCTGCGCCCGTTTCACCACGCAACAGAACGTCGACAGGAAGAGATAGCACCTTATCAAGACGATTCAAGACATTGAGCATTTCTTCGCTCTCTGCAATAGGACCTTGATAGGCTTTCTGAGTACGTTTTTTGAGCTGAGTGTTCTCGCGCACTAGGGCTTGATTGTCGGCATTGAGATTTTTAATCACTTGCCCATATTGCTCTAACCAAACGGCTTGACGAATGTTACTCGCTGCCATTCGACAAAACTCAGTCAAGGCTGCCTCGTTGTCAATGACATTCAAATCGAGTAAGACTAACAGCCCAATGGTTTTGCTTTCGCTATCAATCAAAGGCCAAGCCAGTAAGTTCTCGCTTTTTAGTCCCAATGTCTGCTCTGTTTGATAAATGCTTTCACAGTCGTAGCCGTTGTATTTGTATAACTCGTTAATCAACACCACTTCACCATTACGAATCGCAAAGTTAAATGGGTCGTTCTCACTGGCTGAGTCTAACTGTAATGCTTCCCAAGGGTGGGAAACGATAGTTTTATCGTTATGGTGAGCGGTACTTGGAATCAACGCCTGCCCAGTCTGGTCCAAAACGTAAATGATGCCGTGCTTTGCGAGGGTCATTTGTCTCGCAGCGGTCAACACGGCATCCAAGGTTTGGGTAAGCTGGCTGCGATCAGCCAAAGACTGACTGATCGCAAGTAGGGCGTTACTAAGTTCGCTATGGTTAGCTGAACGCATAGGTTAGTGTTCCTTGCTCATCGACAGACACTTCGATTTGCGTATGTGAATCATCCTTGTCATGCACTAATAGCTGAGTCGATAGTTGCGGCAGCAACTGACGGTTGATGACCGCGTCGATGTTACGCGCGCCTGTTTCAGCAAGGCGGCAGTTACCTAGTACGAACTCAACCAAGCTTTCTTCGTAGCTTAGCGACAACTTGTGATGGCTCTGTAGACGCTGAGAAACTTTATTCAGCTTGTGGTGAATAATTTCTGTCATTGCTTCATCAGACAGCGGAACAAATGGTAGTACTGACATACGTGCCAACAGCGCTGGTTTGAAATGTTGGTTCAATGTAGGACGAATAGCTTCTGCGATGATGTTCGCATCGATGTCTTTTGATTGATGAACCAAAGATTCAATCTCGTGCGTTGCAAGGTTACTGGTCATGATGATCAGCGTGTTCTTGAAATCGATGGTTCGGCCTTCGCCGTCGTTCAATGTACCTTTGTCGAACACTTGGTAGAACAGGTTCAACACTTCAGGATCGGCTTTTTCCACTTCATCAAGAAGAACAACAGAATATGGACGTTGACGAACCGCTTCTGTCAGCATGCCGCCTTCACCGTAACCTACGTAACCCGGAGGTGAACCGATTAGGCGAGATACCGTGTGCTTCTCTTGGAACTCAGACATGTTAATGGTCGTCATAAAGCGCTCACCACCAAACATTTGATCAGCAATCGCACGAGCCGTTTCGGTTTTACCCACACCACTTGGGCCAACCAGCAGGAATACGCCTGTTGGTGCGTCTGGGTTGCCTAAGCCTGCTTTTGCGGTTTGAATGCCTTCAGACAGTGCATCGATAGCGTATTCTTGGCCTTTGATGCTTTGTGTTAGGCTTTCTTTCAGTTTTAGCGTGGTTTCTGCTTCGTCTTGAAGCATCTTACCCATTGGAATACCAGTCCAGTCCGAGATCACATGGCTGACTTCATCTGGGCCCACTTCAAAGTGAACCAGTGGGTTGCCATTGCGGATTACATCTAGCTGTTCTTGGCAGGCCGAAATTGCAATGCGAACGGCTTCTTCATCCATTTCTGCATATGGAGAAACGTCTTGCTCTTGTTCTGAATCTTCGTCTGCAACAAGCTCTTCTTCATTTGTTTCGCCAAAGACCAGTTCATGTAAGCGAGAGCGTAGAGCAATCATCTCTTGGATCTGCTCTTTTTCTTTGTGCCATTGCGCTTCTTGTTCTGCTAGCTCTTCTTTCGTTGTTTCCATTGCCAGTTTTAGGTCTGGAATGTTAGCAAGGCTGTGCTTGTCGCCAGTTTGCTGCAGAGCATCACGCTCAAGTGCTTCAAGCTCGCGCTGTTGAGCTGCAAGTTCTTGTTGCAGTGTTTCTACAGACGCCGGAATGGCATTTAGGCTGATGTTCACACGCGCGCATGCTGTATCTAGAACATCAATGGCTTTATCTGGCAGTTGACGACCAGAGATGTAACGAGCAGAAAGGGCTGCCGCAGCAGTGATAGCATCGTCACGCACGTAAACGTTATGTGATTTTTCATAAGCAGGGCGCAGACCACGAATGATCAATGCTGCTTGTTCAGGAGATGGTTCGTCGAGTTTCACCAATTGGAAACGACGTGCAAGGGCAGGATCTTTCTCGAAGTACTTCTTGTATTCCGACCATGTTGTCGCAGCGATGGTTTTCACTTCACCACGCGCTAGGGCTGGTTTTAGCAAGTTTGCCGCGTCGCTGCCGCCTGCTTGGTTACCACCGCCAACAAGGGTGTGTGCTTCATCGATGAATAGAATGATTGGAGTTGGTGAGTTTTTCACTTCATCCAATACTGCGTTTAGGCGTTTTTCGAATTCGCCTTTTACGCTTGCACCAGCTTGCAGAAGACCCATGTCCAGGCCGTAAAGCTCAACACCTTTGAGGTTGTCTGGTACGTCACCTTGTACAATCTTAAGTGCCAAGCCTTCTACTACTGCGGTTTTACCAACGCCCGGTTCACCAACAGCAATAGGGTTGTTTTTACGGCGACGAGCAAGAATGTCCACGATTTGGCGGATTTCTTGGTCACGGCAGAAAACAGGATCGATTTCGCCTTTGCGTGCTTTACCAGTGAAGTCTGTCGTGAACTTGCTCAGTGCTGAGCCATCCTCACGAGCTTGTGTTTTCTCTGAATTAGCAACTTGCGCCTCAATAGAGTGGCTTGTTAGTTCTGCAAAGTTACGCTTAAGGCTGTCAGGATTTACCGCCTCAAGGATAGAGGCGTAACCATGTTGGCCGTAACGGAGAGGATTGCTAACAAGAGTAAGGAGTAGGGCGCCAGAGCGGATTTGTGTTTCGGATAGATCTAAAGAAGAAACCAGCCAGCTTTCTTGCAACCATTCGATTAATAAAGCAGAAAAAACAGGTTTGCTGCCATTTCCTTTGGCGTTGGTGTCGAGTGTGGATCGAACCGATTGTCTTAATAAGTTCTCAGAACAATCAAAATGACTTAATAAGACGTCAAAATCACTATTTGGCCTTTCTAATAGACTCAGTAAATAATGCTCAATTTGAACTTCGTTTGCTTTTTCAGAGACTGCAAGTGCAGCGGCGTCTTCTAATGCTACTTTTGCAATCGGGTGTAGACGCTGAATTAATGAAGAAAGGTTTATATTTATCATAGCCATTTTATTCTTTAGAGGAAAAGAGGTAGCGGCTATTATACTAAAAGTGATTGCGTTCTTTTTTTATCAAGATGTTTTGACTATCGTTTGTTGGTTATTTTTAATGATTATTGTGACATTAATGTTTGTGGTTATTTCAATGGCGTTGTTATTCTAAATTAAATGATAGTAAAAGTGTCGGATTTATTAGTTTTAATGACTTTATTTACACAGTTTTATATGGTTATTTTCACTTTTTAAAGTTAGAACAATTTATTATTATCTTAATCCAACTTTTTGGTTTTTTATCCAATAAATTGTACTCAAGATATTAGTGAATAATGTCTTGATTTGTGTAAGTTGTTGTTTTTATTGTGTTTTTAAAGTTGGCACGGACTTTGATTATACCAAATAGTCGCGGTGATAAGCGATTTGGTGATTTAAACAAAACAGATTTTAGAAAAGGAAATAGCGATGCCAACTCCAGCATATATGTCTATCCAAGGTGAGACTCAAGGCCATATTACTAAAGATACTTACTCTGCAGATTCAGTAGGTAACACATGGCAAGAAGCTCACGTTGATGAGTTCCTAGTACAAGAGCTTGATCACGTGCTAACAGTTCCACGTGATCCACAAAGTGGTCAGCCAACTGGTCAACGTGTACACCGTCCACTTGTTGTAACTAAAGTTCAAGATCGCTCATCTCCACTACTATTCAACGCACTAGTATCTGGCGAAAAACTTCCTGAGTGTGTGATCCGCTTCTACCGTACTTCAGTTCAAGGTAAACAAGAGCATTACTACTCAATCAAATTGATTGATGCGCTACTTGTCGATATCCAAACTCGTATGAACCACTGTCAAGACGCAGCAACAGCTGACCGCGTGACAGAAGAAGTGCTTAAGTTCACTTACCGTGCGATCGAAGTAACTCACGAAAACTGTGGTACTGCGGGTAACGACGACTGGCGTGCTCCACGCGAAGCTTAATTGCTCGTCGCGTAAAGATTCAGGGCCAACGATTGTTGGCCCTAATTCGATTATTTGTATCAGGTAAAAGATATGGTGAATGACGTAGAATTTAAATTTGAAGTGCCTGGATGTGGGCATGAATTTCGGGTTGAGAGCTTTCATGTTCATGAAGAGTTATCTAAGCCTTTCCACATCAATCTCTCATTACTTTCACTTGATCCAGATATCTCGTTCGATGAGTTAATACGTAAAGCAGGAACATTGACACTTTACGGACAAGGTGTTGGGGCTGCGCGTGTGTTCAACGGCGTGGTGAATGAAGTTCGTTACTTAGGGACTGGACGTCGTTTTTCTCGTTATCAATTAGTCTTGGTTCCTCAAGCTTGGTTCTTATCTCAGCGCCAAGATTGTCGTATTTTCCAGCAAAAGTCAGCGCAAGACATCATCACAGAAGTACTCGATGATGGGGCAGTCACCGATTACCGATTTGAAGTGTCGGGTACTTATCCTCCAAAAGAATACGTTCTGCAATACCGTGAGTCTGACTTGCACTTCGTGCAGCGTATGATGGCTGAACACGGTATGTGGTATTACTTTGACCATAGCGATTCAAATCATACGATGGTCATTGTCGACAGTAATGACGCGATTGCACCTTTGATAAGCTCGCCACTAAATGCTTCTTACATTGGGCCGATTGTTTATCATGCCGATGGTGGCGGTGTTGCCGATCGCGAACATATCTCTGATCTCGAGTTAGTTAACCGCGTTAGAACGGGACAGGTTACGTACACAGATTACAACTACGAACACCCTAAAATTCCACAAGAGATGACACAGGCTGGCGAGCTAGACCAAGATCTCAAGCAGTTTGATTATCCTGGACGATACGTTGACCCGCTGATGGGTCAGGTGAGAACCACGGAGTGGATGTCGGAACACATAGTCGATAATCAACAAGTGGAAGCAACGAGTGACGTAATGCGCTTAGCATCTGGTTACAGCTTTAACGTCAGTGACCACCCGCGTTCTGAGATTAACCGCGATTACCTTATGTTGTCTGTAATGCACACAGGTCAAGATCCGCAAGTGCATGAAGATGAAGCGAGTGGTATGCCAACCACTTACTACAACCAGTTCTCATGTATTCCACGTGATGTGGCATTTAAAGCGCCTAAACTAGCAGCACCAGTGGTTGATGGCCCGCAAACGGCGGTTGTTGTAGGACCGGAAGGTGAAGAGATTTACACCGACAAGCTTGGTCGAGTGAAAGTACAGTTCCATTGGGATCGCTACGGTGATAACAACGAGCATTCAAGCTGTTGGATTCGTGTAAGCCAATCCATGGCGGCGCCAACATGGGGCGCAGTTTATTTGCCGCGTATTGGCCACGAAGTCGTAGTAACTTTCCTTGAGGGGGATCCAGATCGTCCGTTAGTTACGGGCGCAGTTTACAACGGTTTGCATTTCCCACCTTACTCTTTGCCAGAAAACAAAACTCGTACCACGTTCCGCACGCAAACGCACAAAGGAACAGGTTACAACGAGTTGAGTTTTGAAGACGAAGCGAACCAAGAAGAAGTCTATATTCACGCTCAAAAAGACATGTCGACCAAGGTACTCAACAACCGTTACCGTGATATCGGTCAAGATGAATTCTTGAAGGTTGCACGTCACCAAACGAATGAAGTTCATGGTGACCATAAAGAAACCATTCATGGACATAAAACGACACAAGTAAACAGTACGTTTACCGAGACAGTCGAGCAAGACGTTACCGTCACATACAACGCGAACGAAGCCCAGTATGTGAAAAACAATTCTGACTTAGAAATTGGTGATAACCGTACGACTAAGATCGGTAAAAATGATGACTTAGATATTGGCGAAAACAGTAACCTTACTATCGGTGCGTCTAAGAGTTCAGATATTGGTGCGGATGATAACCAGACGGTTGGTGGCAACTTAACGGTATCAGTGAAAGGGAACACCGCTTATAAAGCTGATGGTGCAACGCAAATTATCAGTGGCGACAAGATTGTATTGAAAACGGGTGGTTCCTCTTTAGTGATGAACAGTGATGGTTCAATAAAGTTATCAGGCTCGGCTATTACGATCGAAGGCAGTGACAAAGTCGTCGTGAAAGGTGGCAACGTAGTGGTTAACTAACAATGGAAAAACAACCTCTTACAACAGAAGTAATATCAGAGCAGCAAGCCGAATCAACGGCTTGCTTTTCGCGTTTTGGAAGAATAGTGGCTATCAATGAGTCTACGGGCAGTGTGCGAGTTGATTTTGATGGTAACCCATTTAAGCAGCCACTCACTGCGAGACTGGGACGTGGCTTTCGTCGTTCTGAGCTGCAAATGGCTATCGATAATCGATTAAGTTGTCGAGTTGAATTTTTGAACGACGACTTAAGCTTGCCTCTTGTGACGGACATTTTCTTCTCCATTCTGGATGACTCTGACGAGTTTGTATTGCGAGCGAAGAAGATGGTTATCGAGACAGAACAAGAGTTGGTAGTCAAAAGTGGTGAGACAGAAACTCGCTATAGCGGGCGCGATGGACGAATTACCACTAAAGCGAAGTACGTCACCTCTCAAGCAGAAAAAGCACAAAAAATTCAAGGCGGAACGATCGCAATTAACTAATTACCTAGCATTAGCTAATTTACGTCGAGTTAGCTAATTACTTTGTATTAACTAATTGCAATCGCGTTATGGCACGCTAATAACGGATAACTAGATGCGACAAAGAATCGGTGTCGAGCACCTAAAGGCACCCATAACCAATCAAGAAGTCGAAGGCGCGTTAGCAAGAGCTGAGCGTGCTGTGAACGACCTTTCCCAATTGCCAGTAACATGGCTGGATTTCTGTAATGAAAAGCTGTCCATTGCTTCTGAAAGTATCGGTTTTTTAATCAGGCAGCGAGTTCAAATTCACAAAAGGGGTTATCCAAGTCGTGAGTTAGCGTATCTCAAGCTGATTGAACGCCAAATTGAAGAACTGAAGCAGGTGTACTTGTCGTTTTATCGATTAGCGCCGGGGTTGATTCATCAATTAAGAGACCAGGAGCCAGAAATCTACAGCTGGCTGATGCTACAGGGCGAGTTGGGCTCAGAGTTGGATAACCTTTTGTGCGGATTGAGTTTACTCGAAGATATTGACACTAAAACTGCAATGGTCGTTGCCGTGCAATCTCCGGTTGAATCTATGGATAGCACGCTTTCGGAGCTTATTGAGGGTAATGCGACATCCAGTGCGTTTTACTTTGAATGCTTACGTGTACGTCAAACACTAAGCGTTTCTCTCATCAAGCGCTGGCACAAAGCCAGCATCATTAGCTCTCAAGTTGCTTTGCCACTGCTCGCTTTACAAAACGTAAAAGAGGGGATTGATTGGCTTAATGACAATGCAGGCAGCGAACAATATCTATTTGAACGTTTGATTACCAAACGTGACAGAGGCACTTGGTTCCGTCAGAGCTTTGGCATCGAACCAAATGGATTACCATCAGCGCAAGTGCTCACTTACGCCAAGTTGCTTGAGTTAAAAGAGTTTGAGGCGTTTGATATCTCTTCTTCATTAGCACCTGTTGATTTTGCGCTGGGTGGTGATTGGAAGCTGGTACCCCAAATCATCGAGCACTTGGAAAGTCTGGAGGAAGCTGAGGGTGAAATTTGGCTTCAAGCTTTGTATGTCGTCTACGGAAAACTTCTTCCTCTGACTCCGCAAGATGTTGGTGTCGAATATGAATGGGAAGAGATCGTCGATCTGCTCAATGAGTGGGTGGAAGATGAAAAATATATCCAAAATCTACCAAGCCGCTTGGGTTACGCATTGAGCTTCGAGTCTACGTTAGCTGCGATGCAAGATTCTAACGTTGATGTGCTGTTCCGCGACTGGCTATGGCGCCAAATCTGCATTCAATCCAGAGCCTACGTGCCTTGGGATATGGCGATGCCGATACATCAGCAAGACTGGAACTTCAACAATTTAAAGGCCGCACCTTCTGCGAGCGAACGATTCAACTTAAGGAATAGCAATGCAGTTATGGGATATTGAAGCGCACCCTGAGCTATCACTTAAAGGTCGTTTTCAACGTGACGAAAACGGCGATGAAGTGTGGGTTGTCGTTGCCAAACGCACATGGCAATTCGATGGTGTGGTTTGGCACGAATTAGGTGAAAGTGAAATCTTCGATGATCCCCAATATTTGGGCGAAGAAGGCTTCTCTGCGATGAAAGTTGACCACGAGTTCGCGTATACCAAAGACAATACAGATGTACTTGTTTACGGTAAAGCGCGCAGTTACGCGAAAAAGCCAGTGACATACCAAGAGTGTCGCGTGTTGATTGATGGTCATATCGATAAGACTCTCGCTATTCACGGGGAACGCGTATGGGTTGAGCATGCTGGTAGTATCACGCTGAGCAATCCAGTTCCATTTATTGAAAAAGACATTGATTACACTTGCGCGGTAGGCGGTGATTTACGTAACCGAATAGGCGGTGGGGTTGCCGACTCCAACAAAGAATTGCTTGAACAGAAAGTACCCTCGATTTTTTATCCCCGAGAGGACTGGAGTGCCGCCGCGAAAAAGCTACGCGTTGCGGGGTTCGGGCCTGTGCCTCCGTTCTTTGAGTCGCGCCAGAAGCTGGCCGGCACGTTCGATGACGATTGGATTGAGAATCGCAAGCCAATGTTGCCACTCGATTTTGATAAGCGGTTCTTCCAAAGCGCGCCTATTGATCAACAGTGCAAAGGCTTCCTTCGTGGGGGGGAGCGTTTGATGATGAGTGGCTTTTGTCATGATGACACGCTTTCATTTCGAATTCCTAAAGAAAAATACCGTGCGATCGCGACGTTCAAAGATCAAAGTTATCAAGCTGATATGGCGATGTACACCTTATTCGTTGATGCGGAAAAGAAAACTATATCAATCAGTTACACCGCTGCGTTTCCTTGTCAGGGCAAGGAGCATTTGTTGGTGTCGACATCCATCACTAAGTTGGAAGAGGTAAGCGATCATGCATAATTCAACAGGCCGTTACGTGCTAGGGATGGAAGTGATGACGCCAACCGGTATGAATTTAGATATTGCTAGTGCAGTTTCGTATGCTGATTTAGGAAGATTCGACCAATGTGTAGGGGATGATGGTATCGAGCGTTTTACTTACGCCAAAATCGAATACACCAAAGAAAGTGAGCAGTTTGAAAAAACGTGTGAGTTAATCACCCACTTGCTTGATTCATTATTAGCACAGTTACCACGTTCATTGAGACCAATACCTTTGCTTATAGCGGTGCCTGCGTCTGTTTCATTAGTAAAGGTGCAAGAATGGCTTGGTGAAAGTAACTATGCTGAATTTCTCTCTGTGGTGAATGCTGTTCATGCCAGTGGGCCCAGTTTCGTTCTCCAGGCCATGAAATCATTGGATAAATATGATGCTATGATGTGTATCAGTGTCGATTCCTTGGTGAGTTCGATGCAAACACTCATCGACGATGCGATGGTAATGAGTACCAATAATCCATGGGGCGTTATTCCGAGCGAGGGTGGGGCGGGTTTAATTCTTTGTCGAAAAAACACCGTAGAAACATTGAAACTTAAGCCTCAAGCGCAGCTTGGCTACATTGATACGGAATTAAACACTTCAGACCGAAGAGGCATGTTTCGACTTGTTCAACGTGCGAGTAAAAAGCTCGATTCATTTGGTGAAGTGTATTCCGATATGACGAACCTGCGCATGCATTCGGAAGATTACGGCTTTGCTCTGGGGGCGAAAGCAGAACGATTCACGAACCCAGAACAACCGCAGCTTATCAATGAGTTGTGGGGCACAATGGGCAGTTGTTCTTCTCTCGCTTTAATTGCCTTTGCGGTCAGAGAGCACCACTTTAAGCAACCAACTACATTGTTAATGTTCGATTTTCATGGTGACAAAGGAGTTCTCCAATTACTGCAATGTTAGTGGGCACTCATCGATCAAATGGCAATGAAAATATACTCATATTATTAGGTTGAAGTTTGTAACACGAAAAAGCGTATAACTCATGCAGTGAAAGCGTAAGTAAAAAGGTCTAATAAGTTAGTAATAATAACTAAAATAATAGGCTTACTGTTTGTTTTAAATACCAACCTTGATACAAGTACGTTCAAGAAAATATTATTCAACTCTAATAATATTTATTCTATGAAAGAGTACTAAGTGTCTAATAATCAGAGTACAGCCAAAGGATATATCGATCAGTTGGTTGTTAAAGCTATTGAGAAAAAGAAACTGAATGAGCAAAGGCTAGCAGAAAAAAATAAGCCGAAGCTTGAGTACGTGCTTTTTTCACAGTTTGATGTATTAGACAAGCTTCCTTCTAAAAATGGTAAGACAACGGTTTACCATCTTGTAAAAAAAGGGCAGCCAGAGAAGCAAATCTGTTGCAAAGTTATCAATGATGACTCGCCAGAATTTGCGAGCAAAATGTTGATTAACGAAGCGAGCAGGCTGGAGCTTTCTCAACACCCTAGCGTTGCTAACTTTGTAAAAATCGGCAACGAAT
The DNA here is from genome assembly GCF_033340055.1 of Vibrio sp. 1580. Lineage (NCBI taxonomy): Bacteria > Pseudomonadati > Pseudomonadota > Gammaproteobacteria > Vibrionales > Vibrionaceae > Vibrio > Vibrio sp. 1580. Next base: position 278,793 of record NZ_JAWOVT010000008.1, on the reverse strand, counting down.
TCGAACGCCCATATTTGATGTACGAGTGGATCCAAGGTGAATCACTGGCAGAAAAAATGGAGCGTCATTCTTCTAAAGGCTTCCGCCACGACCACATCGCTTGGTTGGTGTATCAACTCGCTGGCGCTCTAGAGTTTATGCATACAAGAGGTATCTGCCATCTAGATATTAAACCATCTAACGTATTAGTGAGTGAAGGCGATTACGTTAAGCTCATTGATTTCGGCGCTGCTCGTTACATTGGAGAGACAGAACCTTACGCAGAAGCAAGCTTGAGCTACGCTTCCCCTCTTTATATAGAAACTGGCATCGCGGAACCGCAAGATGATGTTTACTCTCTCGCTTTGCTCGCTGGACATCTATTTTTAGGCTCAATATTTGGTGATGCTTGGAATAAGCAGTTAAAAGACCGAAAGCGTCCGGCTTTGATCCCGGCTCATATTTGGAAATTGCTGAAAGAAGTCATTAACAAACCAAGAGGGCATGGCTATACCGCTATTTCTTTTGCTCAACAGTTAGCGCGAATCGATACGCAATCAATTAGCTCAAATTCTAACGCACCAATTTTCAGTAGCTTGCGTAACGCGGACTTGCTGCTTACACACTGTAAGCCAAATGATAAAACGGCGTATGGTCGCTTTAAAATATTAGAGGTGAGCTTAGTGTTGAGTGTGCTGGCAACAGCAGGAAGTTATTTGTATCAACAGAATAAAGATCAATTGGATGCCATTTTTTCCCGAGGTGTCACTACTGTAACTCACGTTATTACGCCCTCTGAAACGGCTTCTTTTTTGGCTCAGCCTCCATGGAAAATCAAAGAAGAATTGTCTCAAGCTACTCAGAGTATTGATATGACAGTAGCTTATCGAACAGCATATCAAGCTCAGCAGTTAAGCCTCTCGAATTTATATGAAGAAAAACAGGCTCAGTTAACGTCGTATCAATCGTTAGCGGATGGCTTACCAATGGCATTAGTCGAATTACGTAAGGAGCTTGTCACCTTGCGAGAAACCCTTGTTCGTGACGGTGCTCTGTTTCCATATGCGGATGAGGCGTTGACTAAAGTGATGTCTGGGTTAAATGTCGCGTCTATCGATTCCATGAAAGTATCTGCCATAGCTGGCAGTCGAGATAAGCAGATTGCTCGCTTAATTTTAGATGGTGAAGCTAAGCTCGCAGAAAATGAAATGAAAGAGGCATGGTTGTTAAACCAGTCACAAGCCTATTTCTACAACCAAATCTTACCAAAGGCTGTGATGGAAAATATTAATGACTCCATCGATAAACATGCAGAGGCGCACTTTTACACCAAAGCAATTGAAGAAGCCGAATTAGCCAAAGCCTACTTCGGTAATACGCCAGAACTAGACAAAAAAATAAAGGATTTAATCGTCGCAAGAAGCGAATTTATTTTGTTTAGCACCGTGATGGAGCAATCCGTTTACGACAAACAAAAGCTACATGAATCCCTTGCCGATTTAGAACGGAATGCACCAAGTAAATTTACAGAAATCACGAAAATTCTAGATAGCATGGCGTCAGATGCGATTGAGCAGAGCCATCGATTATCTAAGCCAGCAAATGGCGCAATTGCGGTAGCGCGTGCGTTGAGAGATTACTTGACTGAAGGAGACGTGAATTTTGTCCAACATTGATATCGATCGTCTGCTTAATCCTATTTCTGATGAATCTCCAGTGGGAAACGATGCCCGTTACGAGTTTTGCTACGAAATGATGGAGTCCGAAGTGAAGAAATTCGGTTCCTTGTTTGGCGAAACAGTAGATTGGAGCGTGGTAAAAACGCACGCGACTGAAGTTCTAGAGCACCACAGTAAAGACTTAAAAGCCATTTGTTACCTCGTTCGCGCGCTAACAGAAGAGTTTGGTCTGCAAGGCTTTGAACAAGGTCTAAAGCTGCTTAGTGAGGCGTTAAGTCGCTTTGGCGTTGAATTGTATCCTTCGCGAAAGCGGGGTCGAGATGGCGCGGTCGAATGGTTGAACCATCAGTTTAAACTGGTCAGCAGCAAGTTAGCGGAAAGCGCTCAGTCATGGGATTTGGTATCAAACTGCATTTCGACTATTGAAGAAGTGCAGCGCCAGTACGACGAGGTTTACCAAGACTCAGAAGCGGATTTCTTTGAGATTCGCACTCAACTCAATGTTTTATCTCAACAAGCGGCGGCTGATGAGCAGAGCGATGATGCAGTCGTTAACGTTGAACAAGCGGCGCCTGCACCAGCTACGCAGTCTGCTGCCGAAGAAACGCCAGCGCAGAATGAAGTGCAAACCGCACCGGTAAAGGCGGTTCCGCCGGCCCCTAAACCTGCGCCAGTTAAGAAAGCGGTAGCAAAAGAAGTCGATGTCGATACGGACTTCTCTTCGCCTACGGCTTCTAAGCGCACCTTGAAGAAGGTTGCGGAAGTCATGCTTCATGCGAACCCAAGTGATCCGCTGGCTTACCGGATTTATCGTCATCTGACTTGGGATGACATTGATGGTCTACCCGACCACCAAAATAATCAAACGCCTTTGAGCTTGGCAGTGTCGTCCGATCAACAAGCGGAATACCGAGATAAAGCTGAACAAGAAAGCGACATCGACACCATTAAGCGTTTGGAGCGCACATTAACGGATGCGCCGTTTTGGCTGACGGGCCATTACTTCGTGTATTCGATGCTTAATAACTTGGGCTTTGATGATGCAGCGCTTGCTGTGAAACAAGAAGTGACGCGTTTTGTTGAATCGCTAGAGGGCATCGAGCACCTCTCATTTAAGAATTCTATACCATTTGCAGATGAAGCGACCTTGAGCTGGTTATCGACTCAAGATACTACTTCTTCGACTTCTCAACCCGTTGTTCAAACGGTTGTGATTTCGCAGGAAGACTCGCTGCCAATGGAGGATATCACTCTAGAAAATCTAGGGGAATGTGCCGCAGAGCTTGCCCACAAACTTGAGCTGGATAGCTCGGGACGAGGGCAGTTCATGCTGTATTTACAATTGATAGCAGCTTACCAGTCTGTTGGATTATACCCGTTGTGTTTGCCGTATCTTGAGAAGGGGTGGGAAGTACAAAAAGCGTTTAATCTCGCGAGCTGGGAACCCCACTTATCGTCACAGTTAGAAGACCTAATTCGAAAAACACTCCATCGGTTATTTGGAAGCAAGGATCTTCTACCTGAGAAGTATGAAGAGTGGAAAGCAATTTACGACTAATTAAAGAGTTAGATAAGGAACGAATTATGTCACGTGACGGCTCGGTGGCTCCTAAAGAGCGAATTAATATCCGTTATGTTCCAGCAACTGGCGATACGCAAGAAGACGTAGAGCTGCCGCTAAGCATGATGGTAGTTGGCGACTTTACTGCGCGTACAGATGAGACACCAATTGAAGAACGTACTCCAATTAACATCGACAAAGACAACTTTAACGAAGTGCTAGAGGGCATGTCTCCAAACGTTAAAGTCAACGTTGAAAACCGTCTTTCTGATGAAGAAGGCGGCCAGATTGGTGTTGATCTGACGTTCCAAAACATGAAGGACTTCTCACCTGAAGCGATCGCGAAAAGTGTACCTGAACTAAACAGCCTACTTGAGCTTCGCGAAGCCTTGGTTGCACTTAAAGGTCCTCTAGGAAATGTTCCTGCGTTCCGTAAGAAGATCGCATCGGTTCTTCAAGATGAAGAAGCGAGAAAGAAACTGTTGGATGAACTAAGCATTGGCAACGACCAAGACGCGAAAGAAGAGTAAGGGATATCATGTCTGCAGAAGCACAAGCGCCAGAACAAGAAGCAGCCTTAGTTGAATCAGGCTCACTTCTGGATAGCATTCTTAACGAAACACGTTTAAAGCCAAGTGATGAAGGTTTTGACGTTGCAAAACGCGGCGTAGAAGCATTCATCAGTGAGCTACTAAGCAGTTCGAACACAGAGAAAGTCGACCAATCTCTGGTTGATCTGATGATCTCTGAAATCGACCAAAAATTGTCTAAGCAAGTTGATGCAATTCTTCACAACGAAGAAGTTCAAGCGATTGAATCAACGTGGCGTGGCCTTAAGTACCTGGTTGATCACACTGACTTCCGCGAGAACATTCAAATTGAACTGATCTCTGCGAAGAAAGACGAAGTTCTTGATGACTTCGAAGACGCTCCAGAGGTGGTGAAGTCTGGCCTGTACAAGCAAATCTACACACGTGAATACGGCCAGTTCGGTGGTAAACCTGTTGGCGCCGTCATTTGTGATTACGCTATGTCTGCCTCTTCGCCTGACATCAAACTGATGGAATACATGGCGAACGTAGGCGCAATGTCTCACGCACCATTCATCACGTCGGCATCGGCTAAATTCTTTGGCCTAGACAGCTATGAAGAGCTGCCAAACCTAAAAGATCTGAAGTCTGTATTCGAAGGTCCACAGTACGCGAAATGGCGTGGTCTGCGTGAGCACGAAGATGCACGTTACCTAGGTCTATGTACGTCTCGCTTTATGTTACGTACGCCTTACTCTGTAGAAGATAACCCAATTAAGGCGTTTGACTACGATGAGCAAGTGACAGACAGCCATGATAACTACCTATGGGGCAACTCAGCGTACGCGATGGCGTCTAAGATCAGTGAATCATTTGCTAAGTACCGTTGGTGTCCGAACATTATTGGTCCTCAAAGCGGTGGTACTGTACAAGATCTACCGGTTTACAACTTTGAAGCTATGGGTCAAATCGAGACTAAGATCCCAACCGAGATCCTGGTTTCTGACCGTCGTGAGTATGAGCTAGCAGAAGAAGGCTTCATTGCGCTAACCATGCGTAAAGGTTCTGACAACGCGGCGTTCTTCTCTGCAAACTCTGTTCAAAAGCCGAAAGTGTTTGCGAATACGCCGGAAGGCAAACAAGCAGAGATGAACTACAAGCTAGGTACTCAGCTTCCTTACATGTTCATTATCAACCGTTTAGCGCACTACATCAAAGTGCTACAGCGTGAGCAAATTGGTTCTTGGAAAGAGCGTTCTGACCTAGAAATCGAATTGAACAAGTGGATTCGTCAATACGTTTCTGACCAAGAGAACCCGCCAGCGGAAGTTCGTGGTCGCCGTCCGCTTCGTGCTGCGAAGGTTGAAGTATCAGACGTAGAAGGCGATCCAGGCTGGTACAAAGTATCGATGTCTGTACGTCCTCACTTCAAGTACATGGGCGCAAGCTTCGACTTGTCTCTAGTTGGTAAGCTAGACCAATAACCCATTACTGAAACCATCAAGCAGCCAGTGAAGACTGGCTGCTTTTTTCGTAGGACCGCATATGGAAAAAGGTTACCGTCTTTTAGAGCGGATCGAGCTAGGAGAACCAAAAAACTGCTACGAGAAAGTGGTGTCTCATAAGCATTTGATTGAATCCATTCACTCGCATCTCGCTGACTTGTTGAATACGCACTCCGGCAACGCAATGATCGACAATGAGTATGGTCTGCCAGATTTTAACGACGTACTTTCTAACAACACAAACCTCGTTCGCCATATTCAAAAAAACATCACGTCAACCATAGAACGCTTTGAGCCCCGACTGTTTAATGTCGAGGTTCATTACCGTGAAGACCACCATAATCCATTACAACTCGGCTTTGGTATTCGCGGCGAAGTTTCCCATAACGGCGGTAAAGTCCCAATGTCGATCGATGTCTACATGGGAACCGACGGCCAATTTAACGTTTAGTAGGTGCCACTTGAGTAACAGTAAATACTTTCAAGATGAACTCACGTATTTACGCGAGTCGGGTAGTGAGTTTGCCAAATATCATCCGAAGTTAACTCACTTTCTCTCTGAAGGAACTTTTGATCCAGATGTCGAACGACTGCTGGAAGGTTTTGCTTTTTTGACCGGACGCATCCGCGAAAAGATTGACGATGAACTTCCTGAGCTAACGCAATCTCTGATGACTTTGCTGTGGCCACATTACATGCGTTCGATTCCGTCTTTGTGCATTAGCGAACTAAAACCGCATACCGGAAGTGTTACTGAGAAAACCGTGGTGAAACGTGGTGCGGAAATGGCCAGCGAACAGGTAGAAGGCACGCAGTGTTTGTTCCGTACTTGTTATGACGTCAATCTATACCCAGTTACGATTACTAACATCGAACAAACTAACAGCCGCACCAGTTCGATGATTGATGTGACGTTATCGACGGAGCATGGCCTGGAACTGTCTCGGATCGGCTTAGATACGTTGCGTTTGCACCTGCATGGTGAGATTCATATTACTCGCACCGTATTCTTATGGCTGTTCCGTTATCTAGATTACGTCGAGTTGGATGTTGGTGGCGGCTACAAACATCGTTTAGGGCCAGAATACGTTAAGCCAGTCGGGCATGAAGAGGACGAGGCGCTGTTGCCTTACAGCAAAAATTCCTTTGCAGGCTACCGTTTGCTGCAAGAATTCTTCTCTTTGCCAGATAAGTTCATGTTCTTCGACATTAAAGGCTTAGAGTGGCTAAAAGGCATTCCACAGCGCAACACGGTCAAAATCAAATTTCACTTTAAGCGTGCTTTGCCTTCAGAAGTGGTACTTAAAGATAAACACTTAAGGTTGCACTGCACACCTGCCGTTAACTTGTTTGAAAAAGACGGCGATCCAATCCGTTTAGAGCATCGACGAAACGAGTACAAGGTGCGTCCACAAAGTAACACTCAGGAGCATTACGAGGTTTATTCCATTGAGCAAGTGGAGAGCTGGAGTAAAGACGAGCGTCGCCGAAAACCACTGATTGAATTTGAATCGTTTGAGCACCAAATCAACCAGCGTGATAAGCGAGAGTTCTACAAATCCAAAGTGGGCGAGCGAGTAAGCGGAAGAGGGTTAGAGCGCTATATCTCATTCCATACTCACAATGGCGACATCGCGGATTTAGGGACTGAAACCGTATTGATGAAACTGCAATGCAGTAACGCAGACTTAGCGGAGCGCCTGTCAGTAGGAGATATCACGTACGCGACGCACAAATCGCCAACGTATGCGACGTTTAAAAACATTACTAAGCCAACACAGTCAGTAAGTCCTCAGGTTAATGGTGAACTTCAATGGCAGTTGATTGCCAACATGTCGCTTAACTACTTGTCTTTAGCGAATATCGATGTGTTGAAAGTGTTGCTCTCGACTTACGACTTCCATTCTCGTGTTGATAGACAAGCCCACCGCGCGTCGATTCATCGACTTGATGGCATTATTTCTTCAGAGATGAAACCAATCGATCGCGTATTTCGTGGTGTATCTGTGCGTGGTAACCAATTCAAGCTCGTGACGGACTCTAAGTTCTTCGTAAATGAAGGCGATATGTTCCTTATGGCCACGGTATTGAATGAATTTATCCGTTTGTATTCGAGTGTGAACTCCTTTACCGAACTAGAGGTGTTCGATGAAGCGACGGGCGAGGTTTACAACTGGGCAAGCCTAATCGGGCAGCAGACGATACTATGATTAACACACTTTCTGATAAGTCGAATGAGTTTAGTTTCTACCAAGCGGTGTTGCTGTTAGAGAAACACTACCAGCTGGAGCCAAACTCAAATTTTGTTGCCGTGGGCGAGAACAAATACTTTCACCAAGAGCGAATTGAGTTCAGCGTGTCGCCAAACCTGTGCTTTCCAAAGAGTGATATGGACTTTATTACTCATATGGAAAGAAACGGACAGCAATATTCACGTATTGAGACGAACTTTCTTGGCTTGCATGGTTCAAGCTCGCCCCTACCTGCGTCTTACACTGAGAAACTCGTCGGTCGTGATCCCGATGATAACCCAGTGAAGGACTTCTTCGACTTTTTCCACAACCGCTATACAAGCTTACTGTATCGTGTTTGGAAGAAATACCGATATCACGTGCAGTACAAAAGCGGGGCGAGCGATGCGTTTTCTGGGCGCATACTGCATTTGGCTGGTCTGTCAAGCGTTATGCAAGATTGTGAAGTAGCGGAGTTAGATCGAGCGAAAGTTCTGTCTTACGTGAACCAGTTATCTACGCGTACACGTTCACCTAAGCTTATTTCCGGTATTGTTTCGCACTACTTTTCACTGCCGAATGTGCGAATCGAAGAATGGGTTTATAGACGCGTAGAAATCGCTGAAAGCCAGCGTAACAAACTCAATCGTTCCAATTGTATATTGGGGCAAAGCTTACACTTGGGACAAAGCATTGCGGATTTGAACGGCAAGTTTAACTTGTGTATCGACAACATTGATTTTGAAACGTTTAAGCAGTTTTCCTACGATGGTGAGTTACATAAGACGCTGGTGGGCTTGATGCGCTTTATTCTGCGTGACCCAATGTCGTGGGACCTAAAGTTGACAGTTAACCTAGACAGTATTCCAGAAAACAAATTGGGTAATGGAGAAGGGAACCAACTAGGTCAAACGTTCTGGCTTGGCAACCCAGGTGATAAAGACGCCAAAATTCGACTTATCGGAAGCATATAAGAAAGCCGCTCAACGAGCGGCCCTTTATGTTTTCCTCAAAGAGGTCAGAAAAGCTTAACGACTGATCGGCTGGTGCAGTACAACGGTAGTATCAAGCCTTTGAATGCCGTTAAATGATTCAATTTCATTACAAAGATGATGAATAGACTGCAGGTCGGGCGCTTCAATTAGGGCAATAATATCAAAGTTGCCACCAACAACGCTCGTTAAGCGAACCTCAGGGATTTCTTTAAGTGCATTCGTTACATCATTCTTCTTACCCTTTTCACAAGAGATCAGTAGATAACTAGCGGCTTTTCGCCCTTCATTTTCTACGCGAATCTGTGCGGTATAGCCTTTGATAATACCGGTCTTTTCTAAACGATTAATTCTTTCTGCTACTGCTGTTCGAGACAAACCAATGTTTCGGGATAGATTCGCAATCGACTCTCGCCCATTCGACAATAGACTTGAAAGTATTTTTCGATCTAATTTATCTAAACCTTGTAAAGTCATGTTTGAAATCATGTGTTCTGCCTATTTTGTTTTTATATTGTTATTAAATCGACTCTGGGAGCGTAAAGTTATACAGCTCAGCAAGAGTGAATGGGTTTTTCTGTGTCAACGGAGTGATGCGTAAGCTCAAGTCCCTCCCTGACACTTTTATGTCACTGACAAAGCTGCCGTTATGAGTGTTTGTCAAGGTCGAGTCACCTAGCAATCTGTATATCGCCCATTGACCACTCTTATTTAAAACGTGCTGTCTGCCTTCATCGGTTACATCCTGGAGTGTGATACTAATATTGAAGTCACCATTTTGCGGTGGCCATGCCATTTCACGAATGCGGCTTGGACCGTGGTAGTAACTTATATTGGTATCTGCAATTTTTAAGCTCGCTCTAATCGCACTAGAATCAAGATCGAGTACTCTTGCACTAAACGGAATATGAACGCGGTTAGTGCTTTTATTAATTAATGTGTCTCGAACAACGTTATAGTTACGCAGTTGCACTAACAGAGCCGGAGAGATTGGCATCGTCTCGCCATCCACCTGTTTTGGCGTCCATAAATTGGTATCGTAGAACGGTGCAAAATTTTTCTGAATAAATGTGTCTAACAAACCACCGGAAGCAAACAGTAATTCAAAATCTTCAATTGAGATTTCCTCGGTCGCTGTTAGATCAAATGGGTATCGTCCTAGCCCTATCTCTTTAAACTTGGTGTAAATCTCGCTGTACCATTGGGTTTGAATGCCTTTAGCGGACTCTTTAATCATGACTGACCAGCTTTGTTGAACCACATCTAACAACCAGCTACGAACGGGTTCCGGTGATTTTTGGGCAATCTGTTTAAGTTTTATTAATGGGTCAGCTTCACTGCTGTTCATTCGATGCTGAGCTGCCGCTAGCGCCGCCATTTGCGGGTCAGGTGCATCAGCGATGTCTTTCATATATGTGCGAACACGGCTTAACGCTGCTACGGTCTCATCCCAAGGAGTAGGGGAGTTTGGTGTTTCACTGACCTGAAGTTGGTTTAATAAGTGAAAAGCTTGTTCAACACGTTTCATCAACAAGTAATCAGGCTTAACTACTTCCTCTACTGCGTCTGATGCGGAGTCTGCCGCTGCCACGAGTTTCGGGTCTAGCTTTGAAATCAGAGCATTTTTTTCACCAACGGGTGAAAATTGTGTGTTGGCATAGACCTGCTTCAGTACGGTTGTCATTGGTGAAGAAGGGCCCGAGATTAAGTCTATCGCGTTCGTTAGGTCGCCGACATTGTCATAGTTCTGGACTTTTAGTTCACTCAGCGCATTGCGCCAATTACTGATGTAGTCGTCAGTATATTTTTTACGTACTTCCTCTTTGAAGGCTTCTTGTTCTTCACTAGTAGGAATAACGTGTTGTGACAGACCTAAAACCCAGTTGTCACTGATGACTTGTTGTGACATTAGGTCCACGCGTGGTCGATAAAAAGTGCTAAAACCAGTGGAGGTATAGATCTTATCTACGATCAAGCGTTCACTATCGATTGGTGTGTTGAATACATTGCTAAACTCAAAACCCACAGCTCGTTGCAGATCTAGGGTTCCTAAATCAATCGAATTTGCTTCGTTTAAAATGCCTGCATAAACGAGATCAACATTCGAATTTGCTAGCAATGAGCGACGTGTTGCGCGAACAAGATCCATATTGATATCAATTGGCTCAAACTGCGTGCGAAAGTAAGCGTCCAAATAGCGCATCGCCTGATTGACGACGTCACTTTGGTTGCTCAAGTCGTTCATCATTTGGAGAGTTTGATGACGCAAAAAACGGATATCACGCTTTGTTGGATCGTTTAGCATTAGATACCCCTTCAATAGAGGTAAAGCGCGTGTAAAAGTGTTTTGATTTTGTGTCAGTTGTAGACGGTAACCTTTCTCAATGAGAGGTATCAACTGTTGAGCAACGTCCTTAAGTAATGCTTCGTATGCGATGCGAGTGCTTTGATCCAAACGGCTAATGTTGAGTGGTAATATCTCTTCATCCAAAGCCTTAGAACCTTTAAGCCACGCCCCATAAGAAGGCTCTATTGCTTTCGTCGCCTTCGCTAAAAGCTCATTGAATCTTGCATCTTGCTCCACTTGTGATTTGTCATCGATACTCAAGAGTTGATTCATCACATGTAAGTTACGGTCTAATGTCGTGAAAAAGAAGTAACTGCCCCCAGTAAGCAGGATAATAGAGCCGAGTATTGCCAAACGGCTTTGTCTCTGAATTAGACGAAGATACGTCTTGTTTTCGCCCGCAAAGTCGCTTTCCGGCAATATTTGTGAATCAATCAGAAAGCGAGAGAAATAAGGCGTTTCTGTTAACTGAGTATGCTCTGACGCGATAATAGGTAAGTTGAAGTAATTACTACAACTTTTTGCAAGTAAATTGTACTTGCGACCGCCTTGCAGACTCGAACTAAAGAAAATCTCACGGATGTCTAGTGAATAGACACCGTTGTTAACATCACATAGACGCTCAAGCACATAGCTGACTTCAGATTGACATAGCTCAAACTGCTTAGGGAAAGCGAGTATTGCTTGTTTCTCATCAATGTCCGTTGAATTAGCGGATGCATCTAGCGCATTACTTTCAAGCACTCTCACTAGATTTCGATAGCTATCGCGGTAGTACTCTGCAAATACACCCTTGGCTTCTTTTAGTGGGATAGAGAGGAACTCAACACGTGTCTTGAGAGAGCTAAAGTGCATGTATTCTTTAAAGCCATCTAACTTGTCTAGCTTTGACATAATCAAATAGATTGGCAATGCTGAAGACGTTTTAGAGTTGATGGTACTCAAGCGCGCCAATAACGACGAAATGGTGTACTCTTTTTGTTCTGGTTCAGAGACGATCATGAACTCGAAATCGATGAAGAATAGACACCCAGAAAATGGCTTTCTAGGTCGATGATGAATAACTTCTTCAATGAACGTATTCCATAAAGAAGCATCACTGCTTGATACTTCCTGGAACACTAAGCGTTGGTCAGGCTTGATGTATACAGCGCTGTCAGATTCGTACCATTCAAAAAAGTCATTCTTAGCGGTTCTAGTGCGATCCATCGGTTTAATTGCACTAGAATTAAATAAAAATTGACGTCGCCCTGACCCTTTATTACCAAGCATCAGGTAAATTGGTTTCTTGCCTGAGTTAGCAAGAAGAGGCTGGATAACCATAGAAAGCGCTTCTTCCTCGGTTTCCAAATGTTGAGCTTTAGCGTTGTTCTTTTTCTTCAACCATAATGTGAATTGAAAAGTGACGTAAACCATGGCGATAGCACCAAGAGTCAGCCAAAGATAAAGTTGATCGATTTCGTCAAGAAAAAGCAGATAAATAGTGGTGATAATTGCAGCCACTAAAAACATCAATATAGTAGAAATCACCACTGGATTTCTAAACAGTTTTTGTTTGAACATAAGCCTAAAACTTCTTTAATTGTATTGTTATTTATTGTCAGTTTTTTCAGCTTGTAGCTGACTCAATTTATATAGGTAGATGTTCAGTAAAAGGGTTGCGCGGTCAATTTCCTTTTGCTGTGAATACTTTTCAGCGTATTCAATACGACCTAAAAGCGGGAATAACGAGTTACTGTATTCGTACGCCTTTTCAGAGTTCTTATCTACATTCTGTCTAGCTACGTTGGCAAACACCGTTCTTGCGTCTGAGAATCGCTTATAAACATCCATAAACTGGTCTTCTAAATGGGCGCTCTGTGTCAAAAAGTTTTGACGTAGCTGCTGTGCAGAAGACGAATCCGGATAGATTGCGATTAATTCATTGGTCAAGCTATCGAGCTCGCTGACGTTACTTACTTTTGCCGAGTCTAAAAACCAGTTATTCATCATAATATCGACACGATTAATGGCCTGCGTTTTCAATGACTGAGCATATTTTTTATTTTCGTAATCTAACGAGGCGACCAAATTTACAAGTTCATTAAGTGAAGCTTGATTAATTTTTTGTTCCAATGTTCGATAACGTTGTTGCTCGTACATGAAATGTGAACATATCGCAGTAACAATCAAACCAATAACGAAGTAGATCATAAATCGACCAGACTTTGCCGGTGATGCTTTCTCTTGGCTATTTAGGTTGGGTGATGACACCGGTGCCGGAGAGGGAGACACATTCACTTTAATTTCAGGTGCCTTCTGCGTTGCTGCAGGAGCGCTAGTGTTGGCTTGTTTTTTCTCGCGTAACTCAGCCGCAATTTGTTGTTCTTTTATCTGCTCAATCCATTGATTCAAAATACGGCGAATGCGACCTAATGACGGCGCTTCAATACCGTAATGAAGACGAAGCTCTTCCTCAATCCTCAAGCATAATTGATGTGCTGCCTCTATCAATGGAAGCTCTTCTGGTAACGCTCGATGCTTATTAATTCGTTTTTCAGTATGCTCTACCATCCATTCAATAGCGCTCATTCGTGCCTTTGACTTTGAATGCTCTGGATACGCGTTGAACCAATATACGACACACACATCAAGTATTGAGTTTAACCCTTCAACAAGGCCTCTTAAGCCGTCGTTATAGGTTGACGCAACGGTAAAGTAACAGCAACAACGTAGGTCTTTCGCTTGGGTACTCAAGATCTTTTTTGAGAGTGTTTGAACCGTTTTCCACGAGACTCTCCCTGTGACTTTATTCAGGTTGTTTATTTGACGTTTAATTTCGTCAAAATCCTCAGAACCATTAGGATTAGAGCCGCTTGGGTTATTTTCATCGATTGGTCTTCGAGCGAAGTCGGTAAAAAACATAAAGAAAGTTCCAACTGATCATATAGAAGTATTAAGTTATATAGGATTTCACTACTGTTATATTAAATTATAAGCAGTGCACATCTGCCGCAATTCTATAGACAAAATAAGCGGATTAGATAATAAAAATTCATTAAAAGAAATTAAATTACTTTTAGTGTGATCTTTGTTCATAATATTAATATCAATAGTTAAGTCTATTTATAAGAAGAAACTTATATATGAAGATGAGAACGTTGATTAAAAAGTAACTAAATTGTTATCGGAGATTACGGTTTGTTCAATTAGCAATCAAATTCTGTGACTTCTATTTAAATAGAAAGATTTACTGTCTCGTCACTTAATCTGTAGTCGGTTCTTTAGTTTTTGTTTGTAGGTAAAACAACCAACCTGATAGTTGAAATGTATTAAATTATAGGTGTTTTTTTAGGCTTATTGAAAAAGAGAATATAATTGATATCTTTCGCCTCTAAGTAGAATATCGGTTTTCCTAGAGGGACGAAATGCTAAAACCAAGTCAAATTGGGCTGATTTCAGCCATGTGTCTATTTTCTTCTGTTGCAATGGCAAAAGGGGAGCGATATGGACTCTCTACCAGTATGTTGACTATCGATAGCATTAAATACGATGAAGGTAAAAGTGGTGAGCAGGATACGCTTAGGTTCGGCTTGGTTCATACTCGTCCTATTGATGAAAACAATAACCGTTGGCGTTGGTGGTTAGGGCTAAACTATCTAGCAGAAGATATTGAAGCGCCAGCAAACGGCTTATATCAAGAAGCGACGAACTATGAACTTCGTGTTGTTCCTCAATATGCGTTGACTTCTTGGAGTGTTTTCACGCCATACGTTGGTGCGGGCTTGTCTGTCGGTTACTCGCAATATTCTAATCGCTGGCAAGTAGACCAAGAGGGCTATCGTTATGAGAGTGTTGAAGACATCGACCAGTTTGAGTTAGGTGCGGTTGTGACCCTTGGTACTGCTATAAAGTTAGGCAGTAATCCTGACGCCCATATACAAATTATCCCGCAGGCCTCTTATATCCTTCCGGTTGTAAATGATGGAATTGGTGGGCTTGAACTATCAGTTTCTTTGCTCTTTTGAGGTTCGTAAATGTACTCAAATCAGCTAGTTTTATTTATCTCAAAGTGTCCAGAGGAATACACCGGTGCAAAGCATATTGAAATGCCTGAAAGTGGTGGTTCGATAGGTCGTTCCCCAAGCTGTAGCGTGTCTTTAGCCGATCACAACCGCTTTATATCGGGCACTCATTGTTTGCTCAGCGTGTATGGAGATACCTACTATATAAGTGACGTATCAACTAACGGCACAATGGTAAATGGGAATAAAATACTAAAAAATCAACCCGTTGCGATAGTTGATGGCGACATCATTTCTTTAGGGCAATATGAGATTGGTGTTTCTCTTGAGCACGTTACCTCAACACTAGACATCGCCGCTGATATTGCTCCTGAGCGAGTATCTAGCGATCCTCTGGTTAGTCTAGGAGATGCGGTTGTCGAAGAGGAAGAAAAAGTCGGTGCCTTAGAAGATTTGTTTATGGAGACTAAACAGGATGACATTGATTGTCATGATCCTGTTGCTCACCTTAACTTTTCGATGCAGCGAGATGACGATTACTTAATTCGTGATAATGAGCGTACAGAATCTGAACAACCTAGAACCGTGGAAAGCACGCGTCAGGTGGTCGATGACAGTTTCAGCATATATTCCGAATTCGATCAGCCAAGCCTCATCCCTGAAGACTGGATGGCTGCGGAAACCAAGAGTAACGCATCAGTCAATGATGCATTAGCGCCAGAAAGCGGTAAGGCACATAGAGCCGATATTGCCTCAGCTGAGGTGATGCAACCTGGCACGGTAGCCCCAGATAGCACGATTCAAAGACAACATCGTACGCATAATGTTACTGAGATGGTCGTAGAACAGGCTAATACAGGGTCAAAATGGGAAGAGATGACCCAATCTTTTACGCCTTCTCCTAACACTAATCAGCAACTTCAAATACCTACGGCAGAGCATGCGATAAACACTACGACGAAAGCACAAGTCGATACTGATGCGGCCGTTTGCTCTCAAGATATAGCGCAAGCGTTTTTTGATGGTTTGGGTATTCGAAATCCAGAGTTGATGACAAACGAGGCGCAGTTATTCAAGCAAATGGGCACTTGCTTGCGTTTATGTATTGATAACCTACAGAAAGAGTTGCACGAAGTGGAATCGTTAAAAGATGAGCAGAGTGCGAGTGAGGCTAACTCGAACATTGCAGAGCTAATGCTCACTTTGAATAGTCAGCAATTACTGGCTCCAAATGAACTGGTTGAACAAATGCTCGATGAGCTGAACGACCACCAAGTTATGTTTAACAAAGCACTGAATGAGCTCGTTTTAGAACAGTCAGAAACGAACGATCCCGTAGCATTTGCTAACAGGGTCGCTAGCCAGTCTTTGTTCTCAACTAAGTCAAAGCTGTGGGCCGAATACCTAGATTTCTACACTAATAATCGTCGCCTGCTTAATGAAACATCCTTAAAAGGGCTGATTAAGAAAAACTATAACAAAGTGATTAAGGGAAACCATGCGTAGTATCGCCGTATTACTCGGATTTGCCATGTTGTCCGGTTGTTCCATGTGGGATCAATTTAAAGAGTCCACTGGTATCACACCAGAAACTTCGTCGATTGAATTGGTTATTGAGGCATCACCTGTACTCAATGTGAGAAATGGGGGCCAGTCATCTCCAGTTATTCTTCGTCTTCACGAATTAAGTTCGCCAGTATTGTTCCGAAGCTTAGATTTCTTTGCCTTGTTTGAGAGCGATAAAGCGTCGTTGGGTGATGAGTACATCAAACGTTACGAATATCAAATACAGCCAGGTGGAAAAGTTCATGAAATGCTAACGCTAGACCCTGACACTCGTGCCGTCGGTTTTTCAGTGGCTTTTCGTGATATTGATGGTTCGTCATGGCGAAAAGTGGAAGTTATTGAAGAGAAGAGCGAGTACTACATCAAGCTCAAGTTAGAGGGCAGTGAGTTAATTTCTGATAACACTCGCGGCATTGAACAGGTTTACTTTTAAGGGATAGAAACATGTCTTTATACAATCCAGTTGTTTGGCAAGATGGAATGTTCATGAAGCCGCAGCATTTTCAACAACTCGATCGTTCGCAAAGTAAACTATCGAGCCTACTGAGTGCCAATGCATCGCCTTTGCATTGGGGAATTAAACGTTTAGAAATCAACTCTCAGTTACTAGCACTGGGTAAAATCGGTATTACTCGTGCTGAAGGTATTTTACAAGACCGGACACCATTTGAGCTTCCGTTGCTTGCTGAGCTGCCTGAAGTGAAAGATGTAGATCCTTCGATTGCCGATAAAGTCGTTTATTTGTGCTGTCCGTTACCATCGGAACGTTCTGAGTTGTTTGGTACCAAAAAAGACGGTGCGCGCTATACGATGGAATCTCAAGAAGCGGTTGACGCTTGTTATGATTCGGAAGACATGGCAAATATCGTCGTCGGTAAGCTTAACTTTTGCTTAATGTACGATCATGAAGATAAGAGTGCTTACACGTCTATTCCGATCTTAAAGATCTCAGAAGTGAAGCCTGATGGCAGCGTGATCTTAGATGATAGTTTCATTCCTACCTGTATCGATATTCATGCGTCGACAGTACTGAGTAAATTTGCGACCGAGTTTGCTTCTATGTTGAAGCATCGCGCGGAATCGATAGTCCAGCGATTAGGGGTAGTGGATCAACAAGGCGTATCATCGGTTTCTGACTTTATGCTATTGCAAGCGCTCAACCGATACGAACCCTTGTTTTGGCATTTCGCAAGCACAGAAGCTGTGCATCCTGAGTCTTTGTATCGAATTCTTCTTCAGGCAGAAGGTGAGCTTTCGACGCTGTGTTCAACGACACGCCGACCTATTGAGTTTACTAAGTACAATCATGGTGATCTTACTAGCTGTCTTTCTCGCGTCCTAGACAGTGCGAAAATGACATTGAGCGTGATGTCTGAACAAAGAGCAATTCCACTGACCTTAAAAGATCAGAACTATGGCATCAGAACGGCAGCAATCCCTGACAATAAGATCATTGATACGACAACCTTTATCCTCGCAGTTAAAGCCGACGTGACCTTGGATGTCCTGCATACCCAGTTTGTCAGCCAAACGAAGATCGGTTCTATCGATAACATACGTGACTTGATTAACCTTCAACTGCCTGGGATTGAGATTAAACCAATGCCAGTAGTGCCACGCGCGCTGCCGTATCACGCTGGCTACACCTATTTCGAGCTCGATAAAACGGGCGAAGAGTGGATGGCATTGAAGAACACTGCTGCGATTGCGATTCACGTTGCGGGCGATTTCGCTAACTTATCATTGCAACTTTGGGCCGTTCGTCTATGAGTTACGCAGAAACCGACGTCACCGTAGTCTTATTCCAACCAGAGCCTGGCAAACCAATGGAGGTAATGCCAGCGCCTGACTTATCGAGAAACATCGCAGTACAAGATCTATCTATCGACAACATGGGTATTAACCCGCTAGTGGACCAGTTCTCATGGTTGATCGCCAGTCTGTCTTGTATGTCTTCGATCCCTTGGCTTGATGACCCGATGCCATTTCGTGAACAAGTGGCACGTGAGATTCGAAAAGGCGAACGAAAACTTAATGAAATGGAGCTCGATCGTGCTTCGGTTCTTGTTATTCGTTACTGCTTGTGTGCGGCGATTGATGAATCTGTTTGTCGACAAGAGTGGGGGGCAAATAGTCACTGGAGCCAAAACAGCTTACTGTCTGAATTCCATAACGAAACATCTGGTGGTGACAAGTTTTTCGTTATTCTCGACCGCTTAAAAGCCGACCCTCGCAAATACCGTCACGTTATAGAGTTTCTCTATTTATTGCTTCAACTTGGTTTCCAAGGCAAGTACGGCCGTGAAGAGCGTGGCAACGAAAAGTTAGCGGAAATCGGCAGCACCATTTATCGATTAGTGCGAGATGACCGCCTAGCAGAACAAGAAAAAGTTTCTTTAATCAACCTTAAAGCTAAATACCTAAAGAAGCCGTTAAAAAGGGTAATTTCACCCAAGCTGACCTTGAGTCTTAGTGCGATGACGTTTGCGCTTATGTATGCGGCAACCTACATCGTCATAGACTTAAAATTTCAGCAACTGCTTGAAATGTATAGATAACCAGAAATCTAAAATGAGATCTTCTGCCAGTTTTAAGGCTTATTGTGAATATCACTGGTCTTTTAGTGAAATTCACTAGTTATTTAGAGAGATTGCAGCTTGCGATCTCTTTTATCATTCAATCAATAAAATTCAAATGGATTGGTTATGGGCGTAACAGTTGGTGCGAATGGACTTTCGATAGTTCATAAAGGCTCAGGTGGTGAAGCGAATGCAACGCTCCCAGATGTTTGTTTAACTAAGGTCGGCAAGCCAGTCGTTCCTATCCCTTATGGCAACAATGCTAAATCAGCAGACCTTGCAGGTGGGACTACGACGGTCTCTATGGATGGCGGTAACAGTGTCGCTATCAAGGGCAGTACGTTCTCAAAAAGTACTGGCGATGCGGGCGGTGACAGAAAAGGCGTTGCCTCAGGCACGATAGAAGCCGAAGCAAAATTCATTTCAGCTTCACCAACGGTTAAGTTTGAAGGTAAGGGCGTATGTCGCCTGTCCGATCAAATGACCATGAACAAAGCTAACACTATGTGTCTTGGTGGCGCACAAAACCCATCGGTTTCTGTGACTGAAGAGCAGGAAGGGACGTATACGCTGGATATAGAATGCAAATATCCAAATGGGCTCCCTTACTCTAATGCACAATTTTCTTTAGTCGAACCTTCAGGTGCTGTCATTGGGAGTGGAGTGCTGGATTCTAGCGGAAAAGCAACTGTTAATGGTCTCGCTCTAAAAGAATGCAAGTTAGTGCTCAGCGAAACTCAAGACTCTTATACGCCGAACCAATCTTTAGCTGAAAATATTGTGACGGAAACTTACCCTGATCCGAATGATTTTTGTACGTTTGTCGCAGGTCGCCGCTCGCCATTTTGGGAAGATCGTGTTGGGGTTGCTAATGACTGGGGGATATTGATGTCCCCATCCTTCAGTGATGATGACTTTAAAGATATTGTGTTAGAGCAAAGCCGTATATCGTCTCCTTATGCGATTAGTCAAAATCACTCTAAAGATTTTTCTGATGCTTATGTTTCGGCACTTTATCACATCCAAACTGATACTACTGCGCTAGAGAAATATGAACCTTTAGTTGAACTGCTCTTGGAGCAAGTGCACGAAAATGGCGATATATTGAGAGTCTTATATCAGGCTGATGTGTTTGAGCCTCCCTATGAATTATTAGCGAAGCTTCGCTTTTTAGGGACTGGAAATACTGTGAAGTATTTGCAGTTTGTTTTATGGACGTTGATAAACAATCAAATCTGTTCATACATCGATGAGCTAAACAGTGAAATCATCGGTCGTTTAGATTTCATACAAAGCCAAGCTTCTGCAAGATCGTTGAGTTCTGTTGAAGAGGGTATAAACGGTTATAAAAAAGCACTTAACCACTTCAAACAAGCACTTCCTGACGTCATTAGCCAAATTTTCGAAACCAAAAATGACACCCTAATTTCTATATCGGCAATGGCC
Organism: Vibrio sp. 1580; assembly: GCF_033340055.1. Classification (NCBI taxonomy): domain Bacteria; kingdom Pseudomonadati; phylum Pseudomonadota; class Gammaproteobacteria; order Vibrionales; family Vibrionaceae; genus Vibrio; species Vibrio sp. 1580. The sequence continues at coordinate 258,374 of NZ_JAWOVT010000008.1, read as the reverse complement.
CTTGGGAGTACCGTTAACATAGCGAGCCAATCTAGCTTTGCTACTAATTTAGGTAGGGTTAATGCGGTGGTGTACACGAAGTCAAACAACTTGAACCGCCCATCATTTGTCACTTTTGACGATAACTTTTCTGACTAGGACATTTAAATCATGGATGCAGTTTTTCCGATAGCGCAACGAGAAGGTGACGCTTACTACACGCTCAGTGATTTTACGAAATTGTTTGATCAAGCTAAGAGCGGTCGTTATTTAATAGGACAAGGGTACGGTTGGCATAGTGGCATTCACTTAACATCAAAAATGTTACCGTGGGGGAAAGGGCTCAGACCTATTCAAGCGATGCTTGATGGAAAAATAGTGGCATTTCGCATAAATCCTGATTACCTAACATCAACGTACCAAGAGCAAGAGTTTAAGTATAGTAATAACTTTGTGCTTATCGAGCATGAGGCTGTAAACCCCGAAGATAATGAAGATGTATTTAAGTTCTATACACTTTATATGCACCTTGCGCCACCTTCAGATATTGGCGCCAATTCATCTATAACCACGCGTTACCGTTTACAAGAAGCGAGAAATGTACGCACTTTCAAACATAGTGATGTGCCTACTAATTCTGGTGAAAAAAAACAGTCGATGTCTAAAGGAACATTACTTGAATACCTGTATGCAGAAGAGAAGGAGACCCATCCATACCAGATCGACAAAAATACCTACAAAATGATAAAGTGCCGTGTGGTAGAGAATGGTAAATCGGCAAGTGGTAGCGAAAAAGCACTGTTAAACAAGATTGTTTGGTTTGCTTCGGGTCTCAATAGTGACTTTGACATTTTAGAAGATTCCTCTGCTGTCCTATCAGAACCAGTTTCAGAACCTAAATGGATGTCGGACAAGGCGGCAATGATTAGGGACGGTAGTGTGGTTTCTTTACTCCCACTCCTATTTAGAGAGGGGATAAAGGTTTCAGCTGGGGAAGACATCGGTTACATGGGACTGCATGAGTACAGTAACGATGCAATTGGAACTAAGAAAGAAGATAATCGTGTGCATATCGAGATGTTCTCTTTTGAGGAGCCGCCCGAATTTTTCAAAAAACAGATTTCTCCCAAAAATGCGGAAGAAAATCCACTTGTTGTTCTCGATGGGGCCGATAGTAGCGGTGCCGTTGATATGAGTAATTCGTTTATTCAGCAATTACTTGAATCTGTGACAGAAGATCAAGTAACGGACTTCTCCTCGTTCACTGCTCGCGATGCCAAAGTATACTTAGACGGTAAGCGTAAACACTTTGAGCGATTTATTGTGAAACATCCTACAGATTGGCATACAGAGTCGTCACAAAGTCTTTATGAATCAATCCATCAGACCGCAAAGGAAGCTCTAGATATTAAGTGCTCCGCTGGTTTTGTGACTATAGAGGACTACCGTAACTCCCCATGGCGCGATCAAGTGATGGATAGCTTTGATCTTTTCTCGCAATTCGAACTGGAAAGAGCAGATAAGTTCTCATGGATGCAAGATTTACAAGGTGATTTGCAACTAAGCGATGATAAGAGTCTTTGGCATTATTGGCCTTTTATTCCTCAAACTCAAGGTGCCTTTAAGTTTACTCTAGAAATGCTACAAGAGGTATACCCTGAAGTTAAAGACTCTAAGCGGGATGTCTTACAAGGTATTGTTAATGAACTAAATGATCACATGCTTTTTTATAAGCTAGATACGCCTTTACGTAGAACACACTTTTTTGCTCAGCTTATGCAAGAAACCGGTGAGAGCCTAAATATGGCTGAATATACCAATTATCGTATTTCTACGCTGGATACATCAGAATTTAATACTGCTAGGTCACGTCGATATCCTTTAGATCACCCTAAATATGCAGGTAAGCGCTATATTGATGTTCACGGTATCGCAGACAAGAAAAATGGTAAATTCGTTAAAAAAGATGGTACTTCTCCTACTCTTGATGACAAAAGGATATTGTTTAACGTTATGTATGGAGGCAGAAGCGAAATGAAGAATGGTGATTTTTTGACAACTGATGATGGGTGGATTTTTAGGGGGCGTGGATTAAAACAGCTTACCGGCAGAGACAATTATGAGCGTTTCAATAAATGGCATTTACAAAATCAATCAGAGTGGCCATTGGACGTCGTAGATTTTTTAAATACACCAGAGCTTATATTAGAGGCTAAATATGCGACTCGCTCTGCTGCTTGGTTTTGGCTAGATATTAAAGGTCCTGAGAGGGCAGATAAAGGAGCCAACGATAAAGTTGTGAATGAAATAACACGTAAGGTAAACCGTTATACTAGCAATAAATCTTACCGGAAGCGTAGAGAAAACTTCCAACTTTTATGGGAAAATAAGGTATTTAACTAATGATAAAAAATATTAAACTTCATGCTATGTCAAGCATTCTCATAATAAGCTTCCCAGTTTTAGCAGTACACCCACAGATAGACAAAAAACTAAGCGATACAACAGTCACTTTGTGTAAGAGCAACGAGGACATTTACTTTAATGCAAAGTTAGAGAACCGAAAATATGTTTCCTTGTGTGGGGCTGGACATAGAAGTCCAAGTACTGGTTATGTAAAGTATCGATATGGGACAAGCGATAAAGTAGAATTAGAATACCCAGAAAGTGCAGAAATCCCAAAAGGTAAATTTTTAAGTTATCATATAAGACTTGGTAAGTTACAAGGTAGGAATATTTTTTTCTATTCAGGGGATTACAGATATAGTATCGGTTATTTAGCTGATAACTGTAGCTTGCATGTTTATAAAGGTAGTGAGCTTGTATTTAGCTCATCTTGCGAAGAGACTTCCGAGCTGAACACGTTTGGTGGAGGTCAATCATCAGGCTCGGTGATATTAGAAGAAGAACTAATCAAAAGATTTCCTGAACAATTTCAAGACCCAAATGAACCGGAGTTTCACTGAATTTACAATAGATGTGTTAGCTTATAACGATCCTCTGGTTCTTGCGCGTGACTCTTGAATGTTTGATGAGGGGGCTCCTTGTTCATTAGGAATATAAACATCATTAGCTTTTTATCGTCCTTGTCTCTTTCACTTTCTGTAAGTGCAAGCTGTGATCAAGAATCCACCGTATTCACATGTGATTTAGAAAATAAAGGTGGCAGTTTGAAAGCTTGCTTTAATCAAGCCGAGAATTCGATGTATTTTGTTGTTGACGAAAATGGGTTGAAAACAGTTTATACTCCAAGACAAGGGAAGAGTTTAGATAACTATAAATGGATAGATATTTCTTTTGAAGAACCTGAATTCATTCCTTTGAAGTTTGAAGTAAATGAAAACAAGAATGCGTATTTTTCATTGACTAGAGGTGGTGGGCGGTTGAGTGTCGTTGCTAACTCCGTTGACATGATTGAAGATGAAAATGCTGTTGAGTACTACTGTGAATTGGAAACTGAAACAGCTCTGGATCCCAACGTTAGATTAAAAATAAAACACGTAAAGCCTAATGAGTTTGAAGCTTGGGGTTAAATAGCAATAGATTCCGGTGAGAGCCTAAATAAAATTCATTGTAATAAAAAGTTAGCTTTTCTAGAAAATCTACTCGAGACGTTTGGATAAGAAATGTTCAGATAAAAAGCGCCGAAAGGCGCTTTTTATTTTCTTTAAAATAAAGTATGGTCTCCCTCCTTTTAAAGTGGTAAGTGTTGAATAATTCAACAGTGGTTAGGTAAATGAATAAAATAACTAAACTCGCTTTGGCTTTGTCCGTATTGACATCTATTGTTGGGTGTCAACTGGTGTCAACTGGTGTCAAATACGCCGATGCAATCGACAGCCACGAAGGAAATAATTGAAAAAGCAAAGGCAGAGTTTGATGGACAACGTTTTTATAAGTTGAATGAATATGATGAAGAAATCAACGTTTCAGATGACGGGGTCATTACCTTCAAGTCTTACTTACCACGCAGCGGCGGCTATGAATGGGTACCAATTGTGATACGCGATACTAGTTTTCGTGTTTCTTGCGATTATTTCAGTGAATATGTTGAAGCTGGAATGGTTGTTCAGGTTCAGTTTGTAGGTAAACGCGGGCGCATTGAAAATTACGACAAGCAACGTTGTGAAGAGTACGGTGAGCCAACATGGCAATAAGATCTATGGATAATTAAAGCGCCGACAGGCGCTTTTTATTTACGTTTTAGTTAACCGTTAGAAAAGATGTAGACCAATCTTCGGAAGATTAGGCAAGCAATGTGTAGTATCTGGTCACAAGTTGGTATGAACTTGCCTTTTAGAAAACGCTAATAAAATCGCTAAACAGCTACATGATAATAGAACGACACCTAAGTTTTGTACTGTTCCAGCCATCGCTAATCCCGTCCCGATCATGATGTAGTACATGAGCCCAAATAAAGCGCCTGCGCTACCTACCTGTTGTTTATAATCAACGAGTGCGTCACTGAGTATATTGGGTATCGCAATCCCATAAGACATGACGACTAACACCATTGGAGCAACAAACCAGATTGATTGGTTCAGAATCAACACACCGACTGATCCAACGCTAATCAATATTGCTGAGAGCCAAAGTAGCTGACTTTTTTGAACATTTTTGGACACTAGGGATTTGTTTAAATAACTCCCAAGCAGAGTGCCTAATCCCAGTACCATGCCACTGTATCCAAATTGTTCGGAGTTATACCCAAGTGCTGAGAAAGTAAATGCGCCAAGCTGGTAATAAGAAAATAGAGCAATGTTATACAAAGCAACCAGTAATCCTGAGCGCCAAATTCGCGCGTCTCTTACCATTTTCCAGCTAAGTTGATGCAACCGCACTGGTGTCTGTTCCTTCTGTGTTTCAGGAAGCTTAATGACGTTATAAGCGAACAATACTAACGCGATTAAAAACAAGGCAAAAAATACATAACGGTATCCACCAAGCGCTGTAAGCTGCCCGCCTAATAGCATGCCAACTACCGGACTGATTGATATACCCATCCCCATTAAGCTAAAGACTTTACTCAGTTCTTGACCGTCAAACGCGTCACGAAGCATGGTCTGTGTGACAACGGATCCTACCGCGATACCAAATGCGCTTAAGGCTCGCGCGGTCATGACAACAGCAAAGCTTTCGGTTTGAGTTGCGAGTAAAGATGCGCAACCATAGATAAAGAGCCCAATAAGCATGGTGGGCCTTCTTCCCAGTTTATCTGCGAGAACTCCCCAAACTACAACGCCAATGGCAAAAGCTAGGAAGTAAATCGACAATGTTTGGGCTGCTTGTGCGTGGTTTACATCAAATGAAAGAGCGATTGAGCTCAGTGCCGGGCTATAGATGGTTTCTACAATTTGCGGAAACATCAACATAACCAGCATGAGCCATAAAGAGGGCTTAGTATTCATATTGTTACCCATCGTTAATGAAGTTGGCGGGCAGTATAAATGAGGCTATGATTGATCTAATAACAACATAAAAACCAAATACATCAACATTCGGACAAAATGGCGCTTATTAACGAAAAAACACAATTTGATGCAGACAAAATTTCTAATTGTGTAGTGGGAATTGCTGCGGATATTGGCAAGCACGACTCAGGTATGCATATGCACAAGAAAGGGCAGTTATTGTACGCACCTCAAGGTTGTATGAGTTTTGCTCTGGAAGACTCGATTTGTATTTTGCCACCGACAAAGGCGGTTTGGATCCCACCTAATACGCCGCATCGCGCACTAATGACGAATGTGGTGGCGTACCGATCTTTGTATTTTGATTGTGAGGAGTTTGCCTGTCCGAGTAAGATCACGATGATAGAAGTGAATAATTTACTCCAAGCTCTTATTGATAAAATGTCATTTTGGGAGTGGGATAAGCCTAGCAGCGAGATGGTAAATACGACGGCGCTTTTTTGGGAGGAGTTTTATGCTGCGAAACGTTATTCGTTTCAGTTGCCTTTGCCATCACATCGGCGCTTAACAACGTTTCGTCGAGAGTTGGTTGAACCTTCATTTCTAGCTCCTTCACTTACTACTCTTGCAAGCAAAGTTGGGGCAAGCACCAAGACGGTAACACGATTATTTAAGTCGGAAACGGGAATGAATTATCAAGATTGGCGGCAACAGTGGAGGCTTTTAAAGGCAGTTGAATTGTTATCAACGGGCATGCCAGTCAGCGCAGCTGCCGATTGGCTGGAGTTTTCGTCAGACAGTGCTTTTATTGCATTTTTCAAAAAGCAAACTGGACAAACACCTCTGACGTTTATGAAAACCAAACCTTAAGCGTCAAAATGCTCACACTCTTTCTAGAACAAACCCCAGGTTCACAGGCTCAGCCTATAAAGCATACATAGACAGGTACCAACGTGCAGGTTACTTGTCTTTACTCTGCAGTTTGCGAAAGTATTGCGTAGTAAAATCAACAAAGGCTCGGATGCGTTTTGGTTGATGTCGGTCGTGATGATAAAGGAGTGAAAATTCCACACTCGGAATGCTCCAATTGGTAAACACTTCTTTTAGCTTGCCTGTCTGGAGTTCTTGTTGACAATAAAGTGCTGGCACACGGATGATGCCATTTCCCGCCAAGGCTGCTTTTATCATTACTCTGCCACTCTTACATCGTAACTGTCCACGTATCTGGTGTTCCGTTGACTGCTTTGTATTCGTGTTCTCAAATGCCCACCGTGTCACACTACCTGTCAAACAAACGTGTTTTTCTAAGTCCTTTGGATGCGAAGGATAGCCATATGTTTCTAAATAGTTTGGGCTTGCGTATGTCCCCATTTCCACATCGATCAGTTTGCGAGCGATAAAGTTGGAGTCGTCTAACTTTCCCATTCGAAAAGCGATATCGAATTCATCTGCGATTAAATCGACACGATGGCTACTAAAATCTAAGTTAATGCTCACTTGTGGGTGTTGGATTAGAAACTGAGCAACGATATCTGCGACAACGTCTTCTCCTAAATAGCCCCCCACACAGTTGATACGAATGTCACCTCTTAAGTCTTCTACATCATCAACCACTGCCATAACAGCTTGATCAATATTGTGAAGGGCAGTTTCACACTGTTTATACAGAACCTTGCCTGCTTCGGTGAGGTTCAGTGTTCGAGTGGTCCTTTGTAGCAAAGTGACACCAATCTGTTGCTCCAGATTTGTTATTTGACGTGAAACGTGTGAGCGAGAAACGCCAAGTTGCTCTGCTGCTTTCGTGAAGTTTCCTAGTTGAGCGATTAGGACGAAAGAGCGAATATCCGCAAGGTTGATGTGTGTTTGCATGATGACTTCTTCATAATTCAAAAAAGTATTGTTGCAGTATAACAACAGTGTTTCAACTAGGTCGGTATATATCAACAAAAAAAGTTTTCTTAAACTTACCGCCACTGATGTAAACCGTTCGATTAAGGATTCAAAATGAAAAAGTTAATTGTTATTACAGGCGCCAGTTCAGGCATTGGTGAAGCGATTGCACGTCACTTCAGTGAACAGGGCCATGCTCTTCTTTTGTTAGCAAGACGTGTAGAACGTTTGGAAGCATTAAACTTACCAAATACGCTTTGTGAAAAGGTAGATGTGACCGACAAAGCTTCTTTCGAGGCTGCAATTGAGAAAGCTGAAGCGTTGTATGGTCCGGTAGATGCACTTGTAAATAACGCAGGCGTTATGCTTCTAGGTCAGATAGATACTCAGGAAGCATCGGAGTGGAAGCGCATGTTTGATGTGAACGTAATTGGCTTACTCAATGGCATGCAGTCCGTCCTAGCACCGATGAAAGCACGTAACAGTGGTACGATCATTAACATCAGCTCTATCGCGGGCAAGAAAACATTCCCTGATCATGCTGCTTATTGCGGTACCAAATTTGCGGTTCATGCTATTTCTGAAAACGTACGTGAAGAAGTTGCGTCATCGAATGTTCGCGTTACGACGATTGCACCTGGTGCAGTGGAAACGGAATTACTTTCACATACAACGTCTCAAGATATTAAAGATGGCTATGACGCTTGGAAGGTGGATATGGGCGGCGTGTTGGCAGCAGACGACATTGCACGAGCAGTGCTGTTTGCTTATCAGCAACCGCAAGGTGTATGTGTTCGTGAAATTGCTTTGGCACCGACAAAACAACAACCTTAACATTGAGTTACGGCGATTTTAGGTCACTAAAGCCGTAAAACTTTGCATATCGATTCGTGATTGAGATGGCATCTTTAAACTAAGTTGCGTGAAAATTTAGGCCATCTATTTAAATCCGGACAATAAGTGTGTTATTGCTTATACCCAAGTTACTTAAGGTGAGAAAAAACTTTGAGTAATTTGGGTTTTTATTTGGTCTTAACTTTAGGTAGCGGAATTTATTTAGGTCGAAGGCGATAGTTGTGAAGAAAGGAGAGTGTGACGTAAAACAAAATGAAGCAATATCCGTCTCTTAATGAGAATTGATTTCATCAACGTCACAAGCCGTTACAATTATCCGTTAGGTATTATACTTTGTGGGTGGTTAATATTTAACCAAACAAGGAGGTGTGTATGAAACGATTCGCAAACATACTTTTTGCAACACAAGGATTGCCAGGCCATAGTGACGCCCTCGAACAAGCGATGAGGATTGCATCTAGCAACAAAGTGCCTGTCTCAGGGCTAATAGCGTGTCCTGATTTCCCAACAGACATGATCCAGTATCAGCAAAGTTATGAGCAATCGCTGCAAGACTCCCTCAAACAAAGTATTCACGAATATAGACAGAAGCTGGGACTCTCTGAAGAGGATCTCGCATTTCCTCTTACTGTGAAAAGCAGTGAAAAGCCCGCTGTCTGTATTATTCAAGAAGCATTAGCTGATAACAAAGATCTCATCATCAAAGAAGCTGAACCGCTCGGTGAAGGTGCTGAGGGTTTCAAAGCTATTGATATGACTCTGTTACGAAAATGCCCTTGTCCGCTTTGGTTGCACCGACCAATTGATAAGCCAAGAGATAAGCGCCGTGTTGCTGTGGCTATCGACCCATTAACGGCAAGCGATGAACAGCACTCATTAGCCGTGCGTTTACTCGAATTATCGCGTTCGATTGCCGACACCTGCGATAGTCGTTTACACGTGATTTCTTGCTGGGAGTATTACTTAGAAAACTACCTAAATGGTAACGCTTGGATTCAAGTCGATGATGCTGAGTTGAAACATGAACTCGACAAAGCAAAAGCCGATCATAAACAAGCTCTGCAACAGCTGTTGGAGGAGTCTGGGATTACAGGTGAAATTGTGATTCACCACCTGCATGGAAAACCCGACGAAAAGATTCCAGATTACGTAGAGAGTATTGAGGTAGACGTGCTGGTAATGGGAACCTTAGCGAGAACTGGTATATCTGGCTATGTCATTGGTAATACGGCTGAAAATATTTTGCAATCGATTAACTGTAGTTTGGTCGCTCTTAAGCCCGATGGTTTTGTCTCACCGATTCAGTAATTGGGGTGTAACAAAGTTGGGTTTAAGTGATGTTTTAGGTAAAGGAGGGAGATGGATCTCTAGAACATGGAATTATCAATGTATCAATAAGTTATCAGAGGAGAGTGACATGAAAAACCTATGCCCGAAATGCCACACAGAAATGATAGAACGTTCGAATGTTTATGTTTGTCCGAGAAATGATATCGGTGACTGCACCTACGATGCATTCGAGTTAGCTGATGACGATAATCCATATACATTCAGCCAAGAACACGTAAGTAGTGACCTACGTTCTTATGCCGTAGCAGACAGCAAATAGCGGTTTGTATCGGCGTTCCTCTAAGTAGCACTCAGTGATTACTGTTTGCTACTTTTCCCTTGGTTTCATGATCGTTTTTGAAGCGCTTGGGCTAAAACAATACAGTGGAGTTTGTCATTTGCGCCGAATAGGGCGTACCTTCTTATAATAACGAATGGGCTGCGATGTTGAATAACATAACGGGTAAAGAAAACCTGCCGAAAAACCTAGATAATCAGTTGGTCTTACTGATTTTCCCTGCGCTGCCAGTTTTAATCTTCTCTTTTCTCTTCTACATCTATACTCCTGCAGGCGTGAGCTGGAATGCGGAATGGATACCAAGCCTCGATATCAACCTTAGCTTTAGACTAGATGGCCTTTCATTTCTTTTTGCGGGACTGATCAGTGGGATTGGCGCGCTGATTCAAATCTACGCTTTGGCTTATTTACGGGAAAGTGATAGCCGGTTTTCCTTTCATTTGTATCTAACCCTATTCATGCTTGCCATGCTAGGGATTGTGATGAGCGATAACATTCTGTTGTTATTTGTTTTCTGGGAACTCACCACCATCACTTCTTATTTAATGATCGGGTTTAATCACGAAAATAAAACGTCTCGGAAAAACGCCTTGCAGTCGCTGATTGTTACTGGTGCTGGTGGACTAGCGTTGCTAGCTGGTCTTATCTTGCTGGGAGCAATGGCAGGGAGTTATGAGCTAAATACCATTATCGAGCAGGCAGACACTATTGCGCAGCATGAATGGTTTATCCCATCTCTAGTGCTCATACTACTCGGTGCATTTACTAAATCTGCGCAATTCCCGTTTCATTTTTGGCTACCTAACGCGATGGCAGCTCCCACTCCGGTCAGTGCGTATTTACACTCGGCAACAATGGTAAAGGCAGGCATTTACCTATTAGCACGTTTATCGCCAGTTTATGCCCACAGCGAGATCTGGTTTTATGCTTTAGTCATCACTGGGAGTATCACGGCCATTTGGTGCACATTTGTCGCATTAAAACAAACTGACTTGAAGCTGATGCTAGCCTACAGCACGAATGTTGCTTTGGGTAAATTAACATTATTACTAGGTATGGGCACAGATTTGGCTGTTAGTGCAGTATTGATGTTTATTCTCGCTCACTCTTTCTATAAAGCTGCGCTGTTTATGGTGGTGGGTAATATCGACAAAGCGACAGGAACACGAGATATTGATCAATTGTACGGTCTGAAGTCAGTTCTCGTCATCAGCATGGTTGCGGGGAGTTTGGCTGCATTGTCTAAAGCGGGGTTCCCGCCGTTGTTAGGCTTTTTGAGCAAAGAATACATGTACAAGTCCGCAGTAGAGCTCAATAACTGGATCGCCTTTGTACTATTAATCGTGAATATACTGATGGTCGCGCTAACCATTATGCTTATTGCGAGACCATTCTTTGCTCGCCGTGATCTCGTGCCGATTGAAACTAAGCCAGTTGAGACAAAAAACGCCATGTGGATCTCGCCTTTGCTCTTGGCACTTGGCAGTCTCCTGGTCCCGTTATTCGGTTTAAATTGGTTAGATCGCAATATTATTTTTCCGGGCTCTGCTGACATTCTGCCCACAGCAGCTCTTAAAGAGACATCACTATGGCATGGCGTGAATGTACCGTTAGTGTTAAGCGTTATTACGCTAGCGTTGGGGTATGTGGTGTACCGTGTTTATCCAGCTGTGTCTGCATTTTTTCAGCGGTTACATCTATTCGTCCCCAAAGCGGAGAATATTTTTGAACGACTATTAGATGGCATGATGACAGTGGCGAAGTGGCAAACGGCGCGGTTACAGCAAAAGAAATTGAGTCGCTATGTCCTATTATTTTTCACGGTACTTGCCGTTGCGTTACTGAGTCAGGTAGCGCTTATTCCTCTGCCTTTGGTTGGCGAACTTTCAAGTGTCACTTTCTATGAGATTGGTATTGCCTTATTGTTGATTGGTGCTGCGCTCGTATGTACGTTGTCCCACGCAAGACTTCTTGCGATTTCTGCGCTTGGTATGATTGGCTTCATGACTACGCTTGTTTTTATGATTTATAGCGCCCCGGACGTTGCGAAGACTTTACTGTTAGTGGAAACATTAATGGTGGTCTTTCTTGCATTGTTAATGCGTCATATGCCGCGTCTAACCACCGTGCCCAAGCATTCAATAAAACGTAAAGTAGCGAATATTTGCATAGCAGGTGTGATAGGTGTTTCGGTTACTTTACTTTTGTTAGGAATCACGTCTCAGCCGATGGACTCTTCGGTGTCAGATTTCTTTGCAGAAAACAGTGTCCCGGGTGGACATGGGCGAAACATTGTTAACGTTATTCTGGTTGACTTTCGCGCATTTGATACATTGGGAGAAGTTGTCGTCGTTGTTATTGCTGGGATTGCGGCAGTGAGTTTGCTTAAGACAAGAGCGAAAAAGCAAAATCGTATCCAATCATTAATTTTTGCAACCACGGCACACATCGTTTCGGCACTCATGCTCGTATTTTCAGTGTATCTGTTGTTACGTGGTCATAACGAACCGGGTGGTGGCTTTATTGGTGCGTTGATTGCCGTTATTGGTTTATCACTTCTCATGTTCGCGGAATCACCGAAATACGTTCGTTCTAGGTTGTATTTCAAACCGTTTCTCATTGCGTTATCTGGCATCGCATTGAGCTTAGTTTCTGGTGCTTTGAGCTTTGCGTTTGATAAACCGTTTTTGACCGGACTGTGGTGGAAAGACGTGATACCACTAGGGACGCCATTGGTTTTTGATGTTGGTGTTTATCTTGCCGTTATAGGTGGCGTGATGGGTATGCTGCTTCGTATTAATGAGGAGCTAGAGTGATGGAAATAGTCTGGAGTGTTGTCGTTGGAGTATTTGTCGCAGCAGGTGTTTATTTAATGCTTGAAAAGCATATCTTGCGCCTTTTGTTCGGCATCATGTTACTCAGTAGTGCGGTTAACCTTGCTATTTTTACCGCTGGAAGGCTGACGCCCGGAGAGCCGCCATTGATTGGCGATAATGCTCTTTTACCACCAGATAGCGCGGCAAATCCTTTACCTCAAGCGCTTATCTTAACTGCGATAGTCATCGGTTTTGGACTACTTATTTTTGCTTTAATGCTGTTCTATCGAGCTTATAAAGACACTGGAACTGCAAACGTCGATGAAATGCAACGTTCTGAGGAGGGTCAATGAGTTCGATTTTGCTTACGTTACCGGTTGTTCTCTCGCTGAGTACGGCGTTGACTATCTTCTTCGTCCGTCGCTCAACAAAAAGTGTTGAGTGGTTGAGCGGTGTAAGTGCGATTTCGAACCTTTTCGTTGCGGGCTTTCTCACAGAAAACATCATAAGTAATGGTATTCAAGCCGTTGCTTTTGGTCAGTGGAGTGCGCCATTTGGTATCGTGTTTGTCGCAGATTACCTCAGCGTTGCTATGGTGATGATAACGGCGGTGATTGGTGCGATATGTGTTTTCTACGCGATGGCGGACCTTCACCGAAAGCCCTCCTATAGCAATTATCATGCGTTAATGCACATGTTGCTTGCTGGCGTTTATGGCGCTTTCCTGACTGGAGATATTTTTAATCTGTATGTTTGGTTTGAGGTCATGCTCATTTCATCATTTGGTTTAATGGTGTTAGATGCAACGAAAACTCAAGTTGATGGTGCAGTAAAGTACGTGATGTTGAACCTGATTTCGACGCTGGTATTTTTACTTGCTATCGGTTTATTGTATGGCGCAACGGGCACCTTGAACTTGGCCGATCTCTACACCAAAGTTGCGGAAAATGAATTGAGCATCAACATGATGCTGTCCGCGCTATTTTTGTTTGCCTTCTCTATTAAAGCGGCACTCTTTCCTTTATTTGCTTGGTTGCCCGCTTCTTATCACACGTTGCCAAGCGGTGTGGTGGCACTGTTTGCCGCGTTGCTTACTAAAGTCGGTGTATACGCGTTGATAAGAGTCTTCACCTTAGTATTTCCGCTCGCCGAGAGTGGCTGGCAACCGACGTTAATTTGGGTCGCAGGGCTAACCATGTTAACGGGCGTTTTAGGAGCGGCTAGCCAATTCGACATTAAGAAAATTCTTTCTTTTCATATTATTAGCCAAATAGGCTATATGATCATGGGGTTGGCTATTTACACTCCCTTAGCTTTAGCCGGTGCCATTTTCTACATTGTTCATCACATCATTGTAAAAGCGAATTTGTTCTTAATAGGTGGATTCATCGAGCGCAAATATGGCTCTAGTCAACTTGAACATTTGGGTGGGGTATATAAAGCTATGCCTTGGTTGGCGTTCTTGTTTCTTGTCCCTGCGTTTTCTCTGGCCGGTTTTCCACCGCTATCGGGTTTCTGGGGAAAGCTATTGGTCATCAAGTCGAGCATACAGGCTGAATATTACTGGTTAGCAGGTACCGCGTTATTGGTGGGGTTGCTTACCGTCTACTCGATGACGAAAATTTGGAGTGAGGCATTTTGGAAAAAGCCATTTAGAGAGAAGCCAGAACAGACTCTGCAGGCCAAAGTACATTGGTTGTACTGCGTTCCAATTATTGTATTGACAACGTTGACGCTAATCATTGGCTTAGTGGCGGAGCCTTTTTATCAATTTTCCGTTCAAGCTGCAGAACAACTGTTAAATCCGACTGAATACATCAGAGTGGTGTTAGGAGGAAATACATGATCTATCTATTCCTCAATTTTTTCTTAGCGTTAGCGTGGATGATGCTTAATGGCAGCTATTCGAGTCTGAATTTTGTTGTCGGATTTACGGTCGGTTTTTTTGCTTTAAGGTTGAGTCAACCATTTGGATTGAAAACGAGCTATTTTCAACGTTTTGCATCTGCATTGAAGTTATTGGTGTACTTCGCTTATGAAATGGTTATATCGGTTGCGAAAGTGGTGTGGGACGTCGTGACACCTACTCATTTGAGTCAGCCTGATATCGTTTATGTCCCTCTGGAGGTCGATTCTGACCTAGAAATCACATTACTGGCGAACATGGTTTCTTTAACACCGGGTACGCTTAGTTTGGATGTTACGGCTGATAAAAAGTATCTTATCGTTCATGCCATGTTTGCACCTGAACATGAAGAGGTTATTCGCGGAATTAAAGATGGGTTAGAGCATCGAATTTTGGAGGTGACGCGTGGATAGTTGGCTGCAAATAACGGTCACTTTTGCCTATTCTGGGCTACTACTCAGCTTTGTTATGGCTTTTGCTCGTTTAATTCTAGGACCAACGCTAGCTGATCGAGTTGTGGCGTTAGATCTGATTTCATTTATCACTATCGGATTTATTACGGTTTACACCTTAGACAGCGGTGAGGACGCTCTGTTAGACATCGCCATTACATTAGGTTTGGTCGCATTTCTCGGCACGATCGCATTTGCACGTTTGATCGTTAAAAGAAAGGAGAAAGAATAATGGACGTGTTGATTGGACTATTTTTATGCTTAGGAACATTGTTGACCTTGGTTGCAAGTCTAGGTGTCCTGAGGCTTCCTGATTTGTATACCCGAATGCATGCAGCGACCAAAGCTGGAACTGTCGGAGTGAGCTGCTTGTTATTAGCGGTCGCTTTCTCACTCCCTGAAGTTACCGTGATCTCTCGGGTTATCGGTACGATGTTGTTTATCGTTCTCACTGCGCCAGTCGCCTCCCACCTGCTCGGCAGAGCAATGCGAGAGGTCGGATATAAGATTTGGCGCAATGATTAACCATTAGCGTCGAATAGTACTACGTCCTAGTTGAAATAAACTCGAAGCTGTATTGATGAAGTCGGAAGTAATTGACGGTATATTCAAATGCACGACCATCTTCTAGGTAACCAGTGGACTCAACTTTTAGAATAGGGGAAGCTTCTGATTCATTCAGGTATGAGGCCGTCTCTGTATCTAACAAATACGGTTTGACAGACTGACTGCTTTTCGCAATTTTCAATCCTTTGCTATTTTCAATGTACTCATATTTAGAACCATTCATTATGGCTATGCTCAAGTCTGGAAATAACATTGCTGGCATATGAGTGACTTCGTAAATTTCAGGCTCATCATTAATACATCTGAGTCTATGTATTTCATATGTATCATCATTGGGCGAGAGATTTAACTGCTTAGCAACCTGCTCATTCGGCTTTTTAAGTTCGAACTTTATGACTTGAGAGCTAGGCGTTTTCCCCTGTTTACTGACTTCCTCGATAAAACCCAGCAAATGTAAGGCATCATGTTGGGCTTTTAGATCGTTTACATAAGTTCCACTACCTCTTGTCCGACTAATTAAATTATTGTCGACCAGAATTTGTAAGCTTTTTCTGATGGTTACGCGGCTTACGGAAAACTCTTCTTGCAAATCACTCTCTTTTGGAAGCATCGATTTAGGTTGTAGTTCCCCATCTTTGATCTTTTTTTCTAATCGTTCCGCAATGTCTATGTATTTGGGTTTCATAATACCTCGCTAAGTCTTGGATCATGATAGCAAGAATGTGATCTGAGATGTAGTTAATACTTTTCCTTAGGATCTTTGTGTGATTTTTATCTCGTATCTTTGTGCTTACACTTTAAATGTATCATAAAAGTATTAATACTTATTTTATACATTTGCAGGGTAAACATTTGAGGTAGCGGAATGAAACGTCAAAAATTAACGATTGTTGGTGCTGGCAGTACATACACACTTGGTATGATGAACAGCCTTATTGCTGAAAAAGATAACTTTCCACTCGCAAAAGTCGTGTTTTACGACATAGATGAGAAACGCCAAGAGTCGAATGCATTAGCTACTGAAATTCTATTGCGAGAACACTATCCAGAAGTTGAAGAGTTTGTTTATACAACGGATAAATCTGTCGCATTCTCAGATTCGGACTTTTTCTTTATCCAGATCCGCACTGGTGGGTTGGCCATGCGCGAGCGCGATGAACAGATCCCGCTATCCAACTCTTGTGTTGGGCAAGAGACATGTGGCGCGGGAGGAATGGCATATGGACTTCGCTCTATCGGCGACATGATCCAGCTAGTGAACGAGATCCGACAAACGTGTCCAGATGCGTGGATTCTTAATTACACCAACCCGGCGGCAATTGTCGCTGAAGCTTTAAATCGTGAATTTCCGCATGATAAGCGAATTCTAAATATCTGTGATATGCCAGCAGCGATTATGGTCAGCTATGCGCAATTGTTAGGATGTGAAATTTGGGACTTCGTTCCTGAATATTTTGGGCTTAATCACTATGGCTGGTTTACCAAAATTCGTAACAAACAGGGTGAAGACTTAACGGACAAAATTAAAAATATCATCCTAAAAGAAGGGATCAGTGCGGTTGATGCGGAAATAGCGGATGACCCATCGTGGCAAGCCACATTCAAAAACATGAGAACAATGCTTGTTGATAATCCAGAGTTTTTGCCGAATACGTATCTTCAGTACTATTTGTACCCTGAAAAAATGGTGGCGAAAGAGGATATCAACAATACCCGCGCAAGGCAGGTAATTAACGGCCGTGAGAAACGAGTGTTCGAATTGAACGCAAGAATAATTGAAGCGGGCACCACGAAGCACGAAACACTGCATGCCGATATCCATGGTCGATACATGGTGAGAGTCGCGGCTTCGCTAGCCTACAACTTGAGCGATGTGTATCTCGTCATCGTACCGAATAATGGTGCTATTACAAATTTACAAAATGACGCCATGGTAGAAGTTCCAGCTGCGCTAACTAGTGATGGACCGAAAGCTTTTACTGTAGGAAAAATCCCAACCTTCCAAAAAGCCATGATTGAAAGCCAACTTGGTTACGAGAAATTAGTCGTGGATGCTTGGTACGAAGGAAGTCAGCAAAAGCTGATTAATGCACTCACACTTAACCGTACCGTGGTTAATGTGCCAAAAGCTAAAGAAATAACAAAACAATTACTAGAAGAAAATAAAGCCTACCTTCCTCAATTTTTTCAATAACAACTGGACGTTCGGGGCCTACTTGTAGGCTCCGTGAATGAAACAAGAGGTTTATATGAAAGACATTATTCAAAGGTTCGGGGCCGCGATGTTTGTACCCGTTCTATTATTTCCAGCAGCGGGCATGTTATTGGGTTTCTCTGTTGTGCTGTTAAATCAAGAAGTGTTTCCTTGGGCACTAGAGGGGAGTGCTTGGGTTAAAGTCTCGACGATCATTTTACAGGCATCTCTCGCTGTATTTAAAAATATGGCACTTATTTTTGCCGTTGGGTTACCTATCGCTTTAGCTAAAAAAGCATCTGGTCGCGCTGTACTTGCAACACTTGTTTCCTACATTACGTATAACTACGTTATTGGTGGAATCCTTCAATTTTGGGGGCCAGAACTGGGCGTTAACTATACGGAAGGTGAGCGAGGTTTGACTGAAGTTGGTGGCATTCTAACGCTTGATACCAACTTGCTAGGTGCGATTTTAATTGCAAGTCTCTCTGTTTGGGTTCACAACCGATTCTTTGATAAAAAGCTACCGGATTGGGCGGCTGTATTTGGCGGAACGCCATTGGTTGTGATCATTAGCTTCCCAATTATGGTCGTGATGGCAATTCTAACTTGTTTGACTTGGCCAAGTATTCAGCATGGTATTAACAATCTGCAATCATTTTTGGTTTCTGCTGGATCGTTAGGGGTATGGCTATTTACGTTTTTAGAGCGAATCATGATACCAACGGGGTTGCATCATTTCGTATATGGTCCCGTTTTTTATGGGCCTGTTGCAGTCGATGGCGGAACGGTTTCCTATTGGATTCAAAATATACAGACATTCGCCCAGAGCTCGGAAAGTTTAACGACACAATTTCCTCAGGGTGGTTTGATGTTGACGGGAATGGGTAAAGTGTTTGGTTGTACGGGTATCGCACTAGCACTCTATTCAGTTGCGAAAAAAGAAAATAAAAAGATGGTGATGGGGTTAGTGCTCGGAGCCGCAATCACAGCAATTCTTACAGGGATCACCGAACCAATAGAGTTTACATTCTTATTTATCGCACCTGCGCTGTTTGCTTTGCATGCGTTGTTATCTGCGACAATGGCAACGATCGCCTTTATGTTTGGTGTTTCCGGTAACTTTCAGACTGGCTTGATAGACTTCATTTTCCAAAACTGGTTGCCTTTGGCTGGTAACCATGCAGGAACATACGTGATTCAGATTATTATTGGTCTCATGTTTACTGGTGTTTACTTTGTTACGTTTCGCGCGCTTATTTTAAAATACAACATACTTACTCCGGGACGTGAAGGTGCAGATAGTAAGTTGTATTCCAAAGCTGACTACAAAGAAGCGAAAGCGGTCCATAACAGTAGCGCAAGTCCGTCACAAGCTAGTGCCTTTATTGAAGGTCTGGGTGGAAAAGAAAACATTGAATTGTTAACTAATTGCGCGACGCGTTTGCGTGTTAAAGTTAAAGATGTCTCTCTTGTAAAGGAGAACGCATTTTTCACACAGCACGGAGCGGTGAATATTGTTAGAAATCAAGAGAGCCTTCAAATCATCGTTGGTTTAACGGTGCCACAAGTTCGCGAAGATATGAGCCAACTGATAAAAGCTTAACCCCCAAACTAATTCTCCAGCTCATATGGCTCAAAGGTGAGATATAATTATCTCACCTTTTTTGTGTACATGAAGCATATTTCGCGCAGTTTCCACGAAAGTGGGGAGGAGTTATCGAGCGAGCTAAAAATACAGTTAGGTTATACCCGTCTGTATTGTTGGAAGACTTGTTGAGTCTCTAATTGACAGTGGCGCCACTTTCTATGTTGAAAAGCGTTTTAATTTCTTCCAGCACTTCTGGGTTAGCAATAGCACCAATGTTTTTTACAGCTTGTCCGTTTACCAATTGTTTCACTGCTAGCTCAACCAATTTGCCTGAGCGCGTTTTAGGAATATCACTGATGGCAAAAATTTGTCGTGGGACATGGCGCGGTGAACATTTTGTTTTCAATGTTTGGCGAATTGAATCGGTGAGTTGTTGGGTTAACTCGACGTTGTGAGCGAGTTTTACTAGTAACCAGATTTCTTCAGACTGCTGGTTTAACTTGCCGACAGCGATGGAGTCTTCAACCTCGGGTAACGTGTTCACTTGCTGATAGATTTCAGCGGTACCGATGCGTACGCCGCCTGGATTTAAGGTTGCGTCACTACGGCCATAAAAAATGAAGCCGCCATGTTCGGTTTGCATCACATCGTCGCCATGGTGCCAGATATCGGTAAACTTGCTCCAATAAGTGTTGTGATAGCGTTCGCCGTTGTCGTGCCAGAAGCCAATAGGGAAGTTAGGTAGTGAGTTATTGCAAGTTAGTTCGCCGCGTTGCTGTGTAATGGTTTTTCCCTCGTCGTCCAAAACACGCACGTCGATTCCCAGCCCTGCGCCTTGGCATTCACCTTTGTAAACTGGTGAGATAGGGTTTCCCAGTACAAAGCATCCGCAAATATCCGTGCCGCCAGCGATAGAAGCGAGATGCAAGTCCTGCTTGATGTGCTGATAGACATAACTAAATTGTTCTGGGTAAAGCACCGAACCAGTTGAGCAAAGAGTTTTGAGTGACTTCAGGTTATGTTCTAGTTTTGGAGAGCAGTTTGCCTGTTCCAGTGCTTCTAAGTATTTCGCTGAAGTACCAAACAGCGACACGCTATGTTCTTCTGCTAATTGCCATAAGATGGAGTGATCAGGGTAAACCGGACTACCGTCGTAAATCACTAAGGCTGCACCACTCGCAAGAGCGGAAACATGCCAGTTCCACATCATCCAACCACATGTTGTGTAGTAGAAAACCTTGTCTTGCGATTTGATGTCGCAATGCAGTTGATGTTCTTTGAGGTGATTGAGCAAGGTACCGCCTGCGGAATGGACAATACATTTAGGTTGACCTGTTGTACCAGAAGAATACAAAATGAATAACGGGTCATTAAACAGCGTTGGTTGATATTGAATTGATTGTGGAGAAAAGTGGTGAGTAATATCGGACCAAGAAACAAACTCAGAAGTGCTAGCACTCTCAGCGTTTTGTAAATATTCGATTTGGCATACGCTAATAGTAGTCTCTTCGGAGGCACTGCTTAACTTACTACTAAGAGTGGTGTTCTTGTCCGTCATATCGAAAGCTTTGCCTCCGAACTGGTAGCCATCACAGCAAAAAAGAACTTTCGGCTTAACCTGACCAAAACGCTCTACGACGCTATCGATACCAAAATCAGGAGAGGTTGAAGTCCAAATAGCGCCAAGGCTTGTAGTAGCCAACATGGCTATAACGGTTTCAGGAAGGTAGGGCAAATAACCCGCAACGACATCGCCTTTACCGACACCACAATTGAGTAGCCATTGTTGAATGGCAGAAACTTGTTCAAGCAACTGTTTACCGGTGAGTTGTCGGTGTTCACCGCTTTCATTGCTAAAAACAATAAACTCACGCTCTGGTGATTGCTCAGCCTGAGATAGGAGGTTCTCTGCGTAGTTCAGCGTGGCGTCAGCAAACCATACTGTGTCTCTATTTACATGGTGATGATTAGAACCTGTTTGTGTCCATTTGGGACTGCCAAGGCTCTTGATTTGCGAACCTATATCTCCGATTACGTTGCAAAACTGCCAAGTATGTCGCCAAAATTCATCATTGTGCTCAATGGACCACTGGTGTAGAGACGTGTAATTGTTGATTACGGTACCTTCGGCTTTGTCTTTATTAACCTTTTCGATGAACCGTAATAAGTTGCTATTGCTGACGCGCTCAGCAGATGGTGACCAAATAGGTGCAGAATTTGGCATAGGTCCCTCTAATTTCAATTCTTTTGAATATGACCAAAAACAAAATAAAGGGGCGAACATAGCGGTGTTCGCCCCTTATCTGATCGTTTAAAGTTGTTCGGCAAGCTGAGGTAGTACCTCAAATAAATCACCAACCAATCCATAGTCGGCAACTTCAAAGATAGGAGATTCTGGATCTTTGTTGATCGCGACAATCACTTTGGATTCCTTCATTCCTGCAAGATGCTGGATGGCACCGGAAATCCCAACCGCTATATAAAGCTTAGGTGCAACGATTTTACCGGTTTGACCCACTTGTAAGTCGTTGGCAACAAACCCGGCATCAACTGCCGCGCGAGAAGCGCCAATGGCAGCACCTAGTTTATCGGCAACTTGTTCGATCAACGCGAAGTTCTCTTTGCTACCGACCCCGCGTCCACCTGACACAACCACCTCTGCCGCGCTTAATTCAGGACGTTCTGACACGGTTTTATCGACAGAAACCAATTCAACCATTGGAGCTGAGATAGTGACCTGCTGATGCTTAATATCAGCTTGGTTGTGACAAGTAACCGGCTCAAACGCAGACGCGCGCACGGTGATGACGCGAACCTTGTCGCTGGTGGTCACTTTGGCAAATGCGTTTCCTGCGTAAATAGGGCGGATAAAAGTGTTTTCATCGATAACTTGGACAATATCGGAAATTTGCCCAACGCCGAACTTCGCTGCTACTCGCGGTGCAAGATCTTTCCCTTTTGATGATGAGCTAGCCCAGATTGCGTCAAAACCTTCAGCAACACTCACTACAATAGGTGCGATACTCTCGGTAAATTGATGCTTAAGTTGCTCATCATCGACACAAATTACGTTTGATATACCATCAACGCGACAAGCTTGTTGAGCGACTTCTTCACACTGGTGGCCCACTACGATCAAAACATTGTCTTGGCTGACTTGTTTTGCTGCATTAACCACTTTGAGTGTGTCCGCATGCAATTGGTTATTGTCATGCTCTGCTATGATTAAGTTCTTCATGAAATCACCTTCGCTTCGTTACGCAGCTTATCGAGAAGCTCTGAGACAGATTCAACCTTGATGCCACCTTTTCTTTGCGCTGGCGGTGTGATTTCTTGAATGGTTTGGCTAAATACCACTTCAACACCCAGACTGTCAGGTGTGATGGTATCTAACGGCTTGCGCTTAGCTTTCATGATATTAGGCAAAGAGGCAAAACGCGGTTCATTCAGGCGTAAGTCAGTACTGATCACCGCAGGTAAGTTCATCGCGACCGTCATCAAGCCGCCGTCCACTTCTCTCACGACCTGAACTTTTTGATCTTCTATCTTCACGTCGGAAGCGAAAGTTGCTTGAGGCCAGTCAAGTAGGGCGGCCAGCATCTGAGCCACTTGGTTGTTGTCCGTATCAATGGATTGTTTACCCGTAATCACAAGCTGTGCTTGTTCTTGCTCAACCAGAGCTTTGAGCAGCTTAGCGACAACTAATGGCTCTATTTTGTCTTCAGTATCGATATGAATAGCGCGATCGGCACCTAATGCAAGCGCGGTACGTAGTTGCTCCTGACACTGGCTACCGCCGGCACTGACAACGATGACTTCATCTGCAATACCTTGCTCCTTTAGTCGTACGGCTTCTTCAACGGCTATTTCGCAAAATGGATTAATCGTCATCTTGACGTTATTGGTTTCAACATCGCTATGGTCCGCTTTCACGCGAACTTTAACGTAGGGATCAATGACCCTTTTGATTGGCACTAGTATTTTCACGTTAGATTCCTTTTACAGTGAAGACGATGTGATGACGTCTTTAAAATGATGTTAATTTACCTTTACGTTTGCGTCAACTTTAAATATATTGTTGATTAACAAGTTGGCAACATGCAAAGAAAAAGGAATGCAATCATGGAAAGAGACTGCATGGAATTTGATGTTCTGATTGTAGGCGCAGGTCCCGCAGGCTTGTCTGCGGCATGCCGAATCAAACAATTAGCAGCAGAAAAAAAACAAGAGCTCTCTGTTTGCGTGGTAGAAAAAGGCTCTGAAGTTGGAGCGCATATTTTATCGGGCGCGGTGTTTGAAACGCGAAGTTTGGATGAGCTTTTTCCCGACTGGCAAGAGAAAGGCGCTCCGCTCAATACCAAAGTAAACCAAGATAAAACCTACTATCTAGGCAATGAAATCAATGGTCATGAACTGCCTTCTTGGGCGGTGCCGAATACGTTACATAACAAAGGTAATTACATCATAAGTTTGGGCAGTCTATGCCGATGGATGGCGTTGCAGGCTGAGAACTTGGGGGTGGAGGTCTACCCAGGTTTTACCGCCAGTCAAGCGATAATCGATGAAGATAGTCGTGTTTGTGGCGTGATCACGGGCGATATGGGGTTAGACAAAAATGGTGAACAAAAAGGAAATTTCGAACCTGGTATTGAACTGCGAGCGAAGTTTACTTTATTTGCTGAAGGCGCACGGGGGCATATTGGTAAGCAGTTGATTAACCGATTTAATCTTACTGAAGAGAAAACGCCTCAACATTACGCTATCGGTTTTAAAGAGCTGTGGGAAATCCCATCAGAACAGCATCAGCAAGGTTTAGTAGTGCACGGATTAGGTTGGCCGTTATCAAATGAAGCTACAGGTGGCAGTTATCTCTACCATTTAGAGGGAAACCAAGTTGCCGTCGGGTTGATTGTTGACTTGAATTATAAGAATCCGCACTTGAGTCCATTTGATGAGTTTCAACGTTTTAAACACCACCCGTTGATTGAGCAATACCTCAAAAATGGGAAGCGTATTAGCTATGGCGCAAGGGCGATCACCAAGGGTGGCTTTCATTCGCTTCCCACTCAGCAATTTGCTGGTGGTTTATTAATTGGATGCGATGCTGGAACACTAAATGGAGCCAAAATCAAAGGCACGCACACCGCAATGAAATCTGGCATGCTTGCCGCCGAAGCTGTCGTTGAAGCCCTTGAGAATCAGGTGATTACCGCTGACTATCAAAAACACTTCAAACAGTCTTGGCTGTATGAAGAGCTTTATCAAGCACGTAACTTCTCAAGTGGAATCCACCGCTTTGGATCGTGGCTGGGCGGTGGCTTAGCGCTGCTGGAACATAACGTGTTAAAAGGTAAAGCTAAGTGGCATATCCGCTGTGATAAGCCTGATCATCAGTCTCTGTTATTGGCGGAAAACAGCAATGAAATTGTTTATCCGAAGCCTGATGGCGTGTTAAGTTTCGATCGCCTCTCTTCCGTTTATCTATCCAATATCTTCCATGAGGAAGATCAACCATGCCACTTACGACTGGAGAACCAGCGGATCCCTATTGAGCAGAACCTTGAATTATATGCAGAGCCAGCACAGCGCTATTGTCCGGCTGGCGTGTATGAAATCGTACAGGGGGAGCAGCAGCCAGAGCTGCAAATAAATGCGGCCAACTGTATCCACTGTAAGACCTGCGACATCAAAGATCCAAGTCAAAATATTACCTGGACTCCGCCAGAAGGTGGTGGTGGTCCGAACTATCCAAATATGTAAGCGTTTGAGAATAATTTTTATTAACAATTTATTTACTTAAAGTTTGCGTTAGTTCAAATCTTTCTCGATGAACTCGATTGCAACTTAATCTTTCAGGCACTATTCTGATTTTAAATTGACGTTTACGTAAACTGAATACAAAGTTGATGCATAGGTGTAAAAGCGGTTACCAGTATCAAAGTTAGGTTTGATCAAATAGTGCTCAATGGAACGCACTTAAAATAACGAAAGGGAGATCAACTATGGTATCGGAATCGCCTCTGTTGCAGGTAAACGATATTTCATTGGCTTTTGGTGGGGTGAAAGCTTTAACTGACGTGAGCTTCCATGTGAATGAAAAGGAAATTTTTTCAATCATTGGTCCAAACGGTGCAGGTAAAACCTCAATGCTCAATTGCATCTCTGGTCGATACACACCAAACAAAGGCTCTGTAATCTTCGCTGGAGATGACGTAACTAAACGTACACCAAGCCAACGAGCTGAGTTAGGGCTGGGAAGAACCTTCCAAAACTTAGCGCTCTTTTCTCATATGTCGGTACTGGACAACATCATGGTTGGCCGACACCACCTACTGAAAAATAACTTCGTCACGGGGCCACTCTATTGGTTCTCCAATGCGCAGAAAGAAGAGATGGCGCACCGCAAATATGTGGAAGACGTGATCGATTTTCTAGAAATCCAGCACATCCGAAAAGCGACTGCAGGCACGCTATCTTACGGCTTACGTAAGCGTGTAGAGCTTGCTCGTGCCATTGCCTTAAAACCTAAGTTACTGCTGCTTGATGAACCAATGGCAGGTATGAACTTGGAAGAAAAGGAAGACATGGCACGTTACATCATGGATCTGAATGAAGAATTAGATATCACGATCATCATGATTGAGCACGACATGGGCGTGGTCATGGACATCTCTAATCGCGTTTTGGTTTTGGATTTCGGTAAACACATTGCTACGGGTGAGCCTGAAGAAGTGATGGCCAACCCACATGTGAAACAAGCGTACTTAGGCGAAGAGTTACCGACATTAGAGGAGAGTGCATAATGGCACAGCAACATAATGATTGGGCAGATATAACCCGCTTAGATACCTTTCCAAAAGTGTTGCAACACAATGCCAAGAACTGGCCCGAACAAGTCGCAATGCGTGAAAAGGAGTTTGGTATATGGCGAGAGTTCACTTGGAAGGATTATGAAAACCGCGTCAAGTGGATGGCACTGGCACTACGAGATTTGGGTATTGGTGAGCAAGATGTCGTTGGTTTGCTAGGTGATAACCGCCCTGAATGGGTATGGGGCGAGTTAGCGGCACATGCGATCAAAGGTTTCTCGCTGGGCATCTATCAAGATTCTATGCACGAAGAGGTGGCGTACCTTATCAACTATGCAAAAGCAAAAGTCGTGATTGCCGAAGATGAAGAGCAATGCGACAAGCTGCTTGAGCTTGGTGATGAAATTCCTAGCGTTGAATACATTATTTACTGCGATCCTCGTGGAATGCGTAAATACGATGATCCAAGATTAATTGATGTTGAACAGGTCTACAAAAAAGGTCAGCTGATTGATAAAGCGGACCCAGACAAATATCTCAATATGGTTGTTGAAACCAAAGGCAGCGATCTTTCAATTCTTTGTACTACGTCGGGTACGACTTCTAAACCAAAATTGGCTCAGCTACACAGTGGCACGTTCTTGGATCACTGTGCGGCTTACTTGCGTGCAGACCCTCGTTCCCCAGGCGACAACTACGTTTCTGTTCTGCCTTTGCCTTGGATTATGGAGCAGGTTTACGTGGTTGGTCAGGCGTTGATTTCTCGTCAAATCGTTAACTTTGTGGAAGAACAAGAAACCATGATGTCCGACTTGCGTGAAATCGGTCCAAACTTTGTGCTGTTAGCGCCACGTGTGTGGGAAAACATTGTGGCAGACGTGTCTGCACGAATGATGGATTCGACACCGTTTAAGCAAAAGATGTACAAACTGGGCATGAGCTTAGCCAACAAAGCGCTGGAGCAGGGCAAACGCTCTAAGTTGGCTGAATGGATTCTTCTGCGTGCTCTGCGTGACCGTTTAGGGTTTTCGAACCTGACATCTGCGGCAACCGGCGGTGCGGCGATGGGACCGGATACTTTCCGTTACCTACAAGCTATTGGTGTGCCACTTAAGCAGCTTTATGGTCAGACCGAAATGTGTGGCGCATACACCGTGCACCAAGCGGATGATGTGGATTACGATTCCGTTGGTGTTGCGTTTGATAATGCAGAAGTGAAAGTCATCAACCCGGACAGCAATGGCGTTGGTGAAATCATCGCGAAAAGTACAGGCATGTTTACTGGCTACTTAAACAACCAAGCAGCATATGATGAAGATGTTCAAGATGGTTGGATGCACACAGGCGATGCGGGCTATTTTAAAGATTCCGGTCACTTGGTGGTGATTGATCGTCTGAAAGATATGTCGGAAACCAGCCATGGCGACCGTTATTCGCCACAGTTTATCGAAAACAAACTCAAGTTCTCGCCGTTTATTGCAGAAGCCGTGGTGGTAGGTAAAGGTCGACCTTGGCTGTCTGCCATCATCTGTATTCGCTATGCGATCGTCGCGAAGTGGGCAGAGCAACGCGGCTTGGCATTTACCAACTACACCAACTTATCTGCTCAACCAGAAGTGTACCAAGCGATTCGTGAAGAAGTTCAAAAAGTGAACGAATCCCTACCGGATGCACAGAAGATCAGCAAATTCATTCTACTTTACAAAGAGCTGGATGCCGACGATGGAGAGCTAACTCGCACACGTAAAGTACGCCGTGGTGTGGTTGCAGAGAAATACGGAGACATCATCGAAACCATCTACAGCGACGATCCAAAAGTCGATGTCGATACAGTGATCACTTATCAAGATGGCACCAAAACACGCATTCAAACGTCGCTAGTTATTGAAACGCTTATTGAGCATGAGCCAACACTAGTGGATAGCGAACAACGGAGGATCGCATAGTGAATACGGATTTATTACTGCAACTCGTCATTAATGGCGTGATCGTTGGCATGTTGTATGGCGTTGTCGCCATGTGCTTTGTATTGATTTACAAATCGACTCAGGTGGTCAACTTTGCTCAGGGTGAGTTCCTGTTGATTGGCGCATGGGTATGTTGGGCGGCATTGGTGCACCTACAGTTACCGTTTTTTATTGGCTTTTTACTCACGCTCGCGTTCATGATGATTTTTGGTATCGCCGTGCAAACCATTGTGCTCAGACCGTTGATTGGTGAACCGATTATCTCTGTGATCATGGTGACCATTGGTCTATCGATGTTTTTCCAAGCGCTGATGAAGTGGATATTCGGTGTCTCGGCTGTGTCGTACCCGCAAGTGTTCGAAACCAACGTGGTGAATATCGGAGGTTTGAATGTTGAGTTTGCTTACATTCTGAGCTTGATCTTCTCAATGCTCATCATGGGCGCGTTCTACTGGTTCTTCAAATTCAGCAAAATGGGTCTGGCAATGCGCGCAACGGCATTCAACCAGCAAGTAGCCCAGAGTCTTGGCATTTCCATCAAGAAAGTGTTCGCCATCAGTTGGGCCATTTCGGCAATGGTATCTGCAACAGCAGGGATTGTTATCGGTATCGTTAACGGCGTATCTGACGCGCTATCCATTATTGGTATCAAAGTTTTCCCAGCCGTTATTTTAGGTGGCTTAGATTCGGTGGTCGGCGCAATTGTCGGTGGTATTACCATCGGGGTGCTAGAAAACTTGGCTGAGTTTTTTGATAGCCAATACCTGCAAGTGGGTAACTTATACAACATCGCACCATTCTATGTGCTGTTAATCATTCTTGCCTTCAAGCCATATGGCCTGTTTGGTACCAAAGATATTGAGCGTATTTAAGGAGAAATAACATGGCTCAACTTAGCATGCGCCCATGTGGGGATTTTCGAACCACATACAAAAGCGATACGCCAATTTTTGAAACCAAAACCATCAGAAGCCTTGCGATTGCAGGTGTCATCGCCATGCTGGCAGCACCGCTGGTCTTGGATATTTACTTCCTAAACCTGTTTATTCAGATTGCATACCTCGGTATCGCGGCATTGGGCTTAAACATTCTGGTTGGTTTTACCGGACAAATTTCGCTAGGTCACGGTGCGTTCTTTGGCTTTGGCGCCTTTGCATCGGCTTGGCTAAATAACCAGTTTAACATTCCAGTCGTGTTTGCGATTCCGCTCGCGGGTTACTTAACCATGATTGTGGGGATGCTGTTTGGTCTGCCAGCGGCTCGAATTAAAGGTTTATACCTAGCTATCGCAACGTTGGCGGCGCAGTTTATTCTAGAGGACTTCTTTGCTCGCGCAGATTGGTTCAGTGGCGGCTCATACGGTGCAAGCGCGAACCCAATTAATTTGTTTGGCTTTGAGTTTACGACTGACGAAAGCTTCTTCTACATCGCTCTGTTTGCGCTGATCTTCATGTATATGTGGGCATCAAACTTAATCCGTTCTCGTGACGGTCGCGCGTTTGTCTCAGTACGAGATCACTATCTGTCAGCAGAGATCATGGGCATCAACCTAACCAAGTATCGTCTGCTCTCATTTGGAGTGTGTGCATTCTATGCGGGCATCGGGGGTGCACTCTACGGACATTATCTAGGGTTTGTATCAGCAGAAGGTTTCACCATCATGATGTCTATCCAGTTCTTGGCAATGATCATCATTGGTGGCTTAGGCTCAGTCAAAGGCACATTGATGGGGACGATATTTATCGTACTTCTGCCTGAAGTTTTAGAGTTTGGTGTAACGGGGCTTTCAGCGTTTGGTGATACCACCGCTTTCACTGATGGTCTGGCTTACTTCAAAGAGATGGCGATTGGTTTAGTCATCATGCTGTTCCTCATTTTCGAACCTCAAGGATTATCGCATCGCTGGCAACAGATTCGAGCATATTGGAAACACTATCCGTTCTCATATTAACGTGGAATTAAGTGGAATATACCTCAATAACAAGGACAACGAGTTATGAACAAAGGACATTTAGCGACAACGTTGGTGCTGTCATCTGCACTGTTTACTACCGCAACTTGGGCAAAAGATTCTGTGTTTGTCGGGCAATTAGTCGACTTTTCTGGACCAACTGCCTATGTAAGCAAGCCTTATGGTTCTGGCGTGCGAGACGCATTGCGTTGGATTAACCAAAACGGTGGCATTAACGGTACCGAGCTCGAATTTGAAACAGTAGACATGGCGTACAAAGTACCAGTGGCGATTTCCAACTATAAACGTTGGGTGGCGCGTAAAGACATGGTTGCGCTGCAAGGTTGGGGTACGGCGGATACCGAAGCACTTATTTCGTTTGTTACCAAAGACAAAGTGCCGGTGTTCTCTGCTTCTTACTCTGGTCACTTAACTGACCCAACCGGTAAAAACCCAAAAACCGCGAAACCAGCGCCTTATAACTTCTTTTATGGTGCGTCGTACTCAGATGCGTGCCGTGCGCTAGTTAAGTGGGCGAAAGAAGATTGGGAATCTAAGGGCAATCAAGGTGCGCCGAAATTTACGCACATTGGCGATAACCATCCATTCCCGAATGCGCCAAAAGAAGCGTGTGCAGAGTACGCCAAAGAACTTGGTTTTGATGTGCAAAACCCAGTCGTTGTGTCACTAAAACCAGGGGACTTCAAAGCGCAATGTTTGTCGCTGAAAGAGTCAGGCACCAACTACGGTTACATTGCTAATATCGGTAGCTCGGTTATCTCACTAGTGAAGTCTTGTAACACGGTTGGGACAGAGTTCCAGTACATGGCAAACATTTGGGGCGGCGATAAGCCAGTGCTTGAAGCAGCAGGCGATGGCCTTAAAGATTACGTTTTCCCAGGTATGACTGCGTTTTGGGGAGATGATAATGAAGGCATGAAACTGGTCCGTGAGATTTCTAAGCAGTCTGAATCAGAGCCGGGCGAATTCAGAACTCACCATTACATTCGCGGTATTTGTTCTGCGTTCTATATGAAAGAAGCAATGGAGTGGGCGAAAGACAACGGTGGCATCACAGGTGAAAACATCAAGAAGGGCATGTATGTCCATGACAACTGGGTACCACAAGGCTTAGAAGGTGTTTGTGTCCCTGCGAACTGGAAACCGGAAGATCACCGAGGCACAACAACCGTGAACGTCTTTATGGGCAACAACGATGGCGGCGCAGTTGATATTAAGAAAGTATCTCAGGTGACATTGTCACGTCGTGACGATTGGCTAGGTTACTAATCTACGACTTATTAATAACAAAGCTTACTGAAAATAAGGATGGGTGAGAGAACACTCTCACCCTAGCAAGGAGTAGCTTGATGGCTGAATTAGCAACGAATATCGAACCGGCAGAAATACTGCTTTCAGTGAACAACATTGAAGTCGTCTACGACGAAGTAATACTAGTACTTCGCGGTGTGAGTTTAGAAGTTCCAAAAGGGCAGATTGTGACCTTACTGGGCGCCAACGGTGCGGGTAAATCCACAACGTTGAAAGCCATTTCTGGTTTATTGAAAACCGAAGATGGTGAAGTGACGCGCGGCGAAATCAACTTCATGGGCGAGCGTATAGACAACAAAAGCCCGGAAGAGATCGTCCGTTCGGGCATCTTCCAAGTTATGGAAGGGCGCCGAATTGTTGAAGATATGACGGTGATAGAAAATCTTCGCTTAGGCGCTTATACACGCACTGACAACGAAGTTGAACAAGACATCGAAATGGTGTTTGACTATTTCCCGCGACTCAAAGAGCGCACTGGCCTGGCGGGCTATTTGTCTGGCGGTGAGCAACAAATGTTAGCGATTGGCCGAGCGTTAATGGCTCGACCGAAGATGATTTTGTTGGACGAACCGTCTATGGGGCTTTCTCCACTGCTAGTTAAAGAAGTATTCAGCATTATTAACAAGATCAACAAAGAGCAAGGTATTACCATGCTTTTGGTTGAACAGAATGCCAACTTCGCTCTTCAAGCGGCCGATTACGGTTACATCATGGAATCAGGCAAAATCGTACTAGATGGCAGCAAGCACGAATTGCTAAACAATGAAGACGTAAAAGAATTCTACCTTGGCGGCGGCGATGAAGATCGCAAGAGCTTTAAGAATCTGAAATCTTACAAACGTCGTAAGCGTTGGTTGTAAGGAGCAAGGATGAACGAACTATTTGATGCGAAAGAATCGTTGTCTCTACAGGCGCGAGAAGAGTCGCTGTTTCAACGTCTGCCAGCGCTGATTGAAAATTCGAAAGCCAATAGCGAACATTACGCAGCGCATTTTTCTGAGTTTGATCCTATATTGGCAAACAATCGTGAAGGGCTTGCTCAGCTCCCGATTACACGTAAGTTCAATGTACCTAATCAGCAGCAACTTAAACCGCCGTTTGGTGGCTTAAATAGCGTTGCCATTGGTCAAATGGCGCGCGTATTCCAATCTCCTGGGCCGTTGTATGAGGCTCAAACGGATGAGGCCGATTTCTGGCGTATGGGGCGCGCGTTTCACGCTGCTGGGTTCTGTGCGGGTGATTTAGTGCATAACACGCTCTCTTACCATTTCTCTCCTGGCGGATTTATTATGGATGGTGGCGCAAGGGCTTGTGGCTGTACGGTATTTCCGGCTGGAGTAGGCAATACCGAAGCGCAAATAGAGGCAATTAAACAGCTTCAACCTAATGGTTACACTGGTACACCTTCGTATTTGCTGACGTTGCTACAAAAGTATCAAGAGAAATACAATGAGCTGCCTAGCTTTGAGAAAGCTCTGGTCTCTGGTGAAGCGGTTACAGCAGACATGGAACAGATGTTTGAGGAAAAAGGCATTGCAGTCTTTCAAGCCTACGCAAGTGCAGAGCTTGGTTTGATTGCTTATCAAGTGTCTGGTGAACAAGGATTAGTGATTGCCGAAGATATTATTGTTGAAATCGTTGATCCTGATGGTGTTCCTGTACAACCGGGAGAAGTCGGTGAAGTCGTTGTAACGTCGCTCGATGAGAAGTTCCCGCTGATTCGCTACGCAACGGGAGATTTATCGGCATACCTAGAAACGGGCTCGGATTCGCTACGCACGAATGCACGAATTAAGGGCTGGATGGGACGAGCAGACTCCGCGGTGAAAGTAAAAGGGCTGTTTGTTTATCCGCATCAAATCCAAGAAGTCTGTCGTCGCCACGATATTAAAGGCTCCTTGAAAATTGAGCGCGATGGCTTCAACGATGCCATTACTTTCTGTTGTCATGATGTGCATGTATCAGCAGAGGACATTCAAGCAACACTCCAGTCTGTCACTAAACTGAAAGGCAATGTCCAGTTTGTACCGAACCAAGCGGAGCAGCCGTTAATCAATGATCTTCGCAGTTAACTCATTGGTGGCATAAGTGCAGTAGAAAGTGGTTGTCATAAAAAACTAACAACGTCAGACAAAAGGCTAGAAAAGGGATACCACATTGCGCTGCGTATCCCTTTATTTTTTACTACCGCAATCAGGGAGCGGGTAAATGAAACAGGCACCAATGATTAACACACAATTCTGGGATGATTTGTTTATCCGAGGCACTATGCCTTGGGATGCCCAATCGACACCTCAAGAACTCAAGGACTATCTCGACAATTCACTTCATGTAGGCCAGTCAGTGTTTATTCCTGGGTGTGGTGCCGCTTATGAACTGAGCACTTTTATTCAATATGGGCATGACGTGATCGCGATGGATTACAGCCAAGAAGCGGTAAAAATGGCGCAATCAGCGTTAGGTAACTACAAAGATAAAGTCGTATTGGGCGATGTATTTAATGCCGATTTTTCTCACTCGTTTGATGTCATTTACGAGCGGGCCTTTCTCGCAGCACTACCGAGAGACATGTGGTCAGAATATTTCTCTATGGTGGATAAATTGTTGCCAAGCGGAGGTTTTCTAATTGGTTTTTTCGTCATTGATGATAATTACCTATCACGCTTCCCTCCATTTTGTTTGCGAAGTGGGGAGTTGGAGGGTTATCTAGAACCGGCGTTTAAGCTTGTGGAATCCTCAGTGGTGGCAAACAGTGTTGAGGTTTTTAAAGGCAGAGAACAATGGATGGTGTGGCAGAAACGTTAGTCGCTTTTAATCTTTTTGAAGAAGTATTCGCGGAAACTTTCTGGTTCTTTGTGAATCGCTGATATATAAGTCTTTACTCTATGCCTGATGGAATGCTCACATAGTTTGTCGGTTTGTGTGAAAAATTAATTTCTCGTTGCTGGTTTTAAGTTGTTGAGATATCTCTAACAGCGGTTGAGTGGTTGAGTTTATTGCTGGCACGGGTTATGTGCTCAGAGCGTAAAGCGACAGATCAGCATCGATCCGAAAGGTAGTAGAACGTCTCTTACTGATCTGTCTATTTCATGCTTATACTATTTTAGGTTGACCATCTGATGCGGTGGCACCGCCGTCTACAGGTAGGTTTACGCCATTAATGAAAGATGCGTCATCACTTGCCAAGAAAGTCACGACAGACGCAATTTCTTCAGGTTCGGCTGCTCGGCCAAGCGCAATGCGCTCATTGAATTTATCGCGGATGTCCTGCGGCCAGCCGTTTGTCATGTTGGTTTTTACTAAACTTGGGCATACGGCGTTAATTCTTACCCCATCCGCACCATGGTCCAATGCCATCGCTCGGGTAAGGTTCACCACTGCGCCTTTACTCGCGCAATAGAATGCGGCACCCCAGTCACCACCCAAACCGGAAACGGACGCGGTATTTACCATACAACCTTTCGTTTTTAAGAGTTCAGGTAAAGCAAATTTCGCGCAATAAACAACACCATCAATGTTTACACCAGAGATCTTCTTCCAGTCTTCCACACTACCTTCAATCACGGTACCAGGGACATGTACGCCAGCATTGTTTACTAAAATATCCAGTTTACCGAAACGGGTAACAACATCAGAAATCAGTGCTGCGACTTTGTCTGGATCAGAAACATCAATGGAATGCGCAGACACACGCTGTTTATCAAAGCCCTCAACGGCGTTTGCCAACTGCTCTTCATTCCAATCGGCAAGAGCGACGTTTGCGCCTTCTTCATACAAACGTTTTGCGATGGCCAAACCAATGCCATTGGCAGAGCCAGTCACGAGTGCGACTTTATTTTTTAATCCTCTCATGCGATTTCTCCTTCGAAACTTACAAAAACGGGATCTTGATTTTTCTCTGTGCGCGGCAACATCAGTTTGTCGTTGTCGCTGTAATCTACGGGGATAGCCACCACTGCTGGTCCTTCAACGTCCATGGCTTTATTCAATGTCGGTAGCAATTCGTGTTGACTAGTCACTGCGAAGCCTTTCGCGCCAAATGATTCGGCGTAGGCCTTGAAATCAATTGGTCCAAATTTCACACCAGAGCAGCGCTGATATTTGTTGATCTCTTGCATTTCTACCATGTTGTAGGCGTTATCAACCCACACAATATGGACGATATTGCAGTTCAGTCTAACCGCGGTTTCTAACTCCATGCTCGATTGCATAAAACCGCCGTCTCCCGATATCGATACCACTTTACTACCAGGTTTTAGCAGGCTGGCACCAATGGCCCATGGCAGTGCAACGCCCATCGTTTGTTGGCCGTTAGACACCAGCATTTGGCGAGCTCGAAAACAGCTTAAGTAACGAGCGATCCAGATGTGGAAGCTCCCCATATCAAGGCATAGCGTGGTATCTGGTGTGATTATAGATTGCATGGCTTTAATCAGTGCCAGTGGATGAAATCCTTGCTTGTGATAGACATTGGGATAGGTTTTGATCACTTGCCGTTGCAGTGCTACCTCTTCCAGTACTGAAAGTGCCGTTGGGGAAAGGCGAGCATATTCAGAGATATAGCTGCCCATTTTGTCTAATGACTGCGCAATGTTTCCGACGATTTCAACACAAGGTTGATAATTAAGTTGGTATTCTGCTGGTTCAATATCGAGGTGAATCACTGGGTTGCGGTGGCTGTTCCAAAGCTCAGGGTCATACTCTATTGGGCTAAAGCCGATGGTGAGAATTAAATCGGCGTCCCGCAGTAAAACATCGCCAGGTTGGTTATTAAACAAACCGACACGCCCAGCAAAGTGATGGTAGTAATTGATGTCTACCGTGCCGGCGGCCTGGTAAGTGCCGACAACGGGTAGCTGCGTATTTTGAAGAAATCGGGCGATAGCAGCAGCGTTTTGACTGCGGCTCGCGTGAAGGCCAAGTAAAACCACACAGCGCTTTGCTTTACTGATTCGACTGACCGCTTCTTCGATTGCTGCGATGTCTGCGCAACCAGGCTGTGTGTAAGGCGAGGGGACAATAATGTCCGTTTGGGTTTGCTCGGATAAAACATCTTGGGGGAGACTCAAAAAGCAAGCCCCAGGACGACCTGACTCTGCGATACGAAATGCGTTCGCCATGATCTCGCTTGCGGCGTCCACATGCTGCACTTCAGCACTGAACTTAGTTATAGAGCGAAAAATACTGACGGTATCCATGCTCTGGTGTGTTTGTTTTTGCTGGTCAGTTCGTTTCACCGCACCACCGATAGCAATCAGCGGATCGCCTTCGGAGTTTGCTGTTGCCACCCCCGTAACTAGATTTCCACAGCCAGGGCCTGACGTAACCATGGTGACGCCTGCTTTGCCGGTTAGTCTTCCCATAACGCCCGCCATAAATGCGCCGTTAGCTTCGTGGCGTACCGGAATCATTTGGATGTTAGTGTCTTCAATCGCATCGAACAGTCGATCGATTTTTGCACCGGGAATACCGAATATGTACTTAATGCCGAGAGACTCTAGCTGTTGAGCGATCAACTGAGCTCCATTTTTATTTGAAGGTTTGGATTGCATTTGTTGTCCTTATTATTTGCCTGACTTTGTTACTTTTCCGCCTTTTCTATGGCGGTATTTATATCTTCCGGAGCCAAATTGGCGTTGAGGAAGTCTGTCGATACTGGGGTATCAATCACTAGCCGCGAGACTTTGCCAATCTGGAGGAACCCTGACGAAATGCTGTAATCCTGAATATGACCACCTCCTTGGCGGTCATCGGTAATAAAGTGTTCGTGATAGCCGGGCACATTGATGCCAGTCGTATATTTAGGACTGCGAAAGCCGGCGACCACACCTTGCTTATGCGTGAAGCGGAACGTTGGTTGTTCTTTGACCACTTCAAGCATTGGCCGATAAGGGCGTGTTTGTTTAGGTACGGTACGAGTACGAACTGAATCGAAAACGCCATCAATGCGCACTGCGCAAAATAGGTTATCGCTTGGAACCATGTCGTCTATGAGGCTATGGACTTCATGACGTGACATGCGCGATGTCAGTGGCAGCTCGATATCAGGCTTAAAAAAAGTCATGACAGCAAAGGGCGTTTTTTGCGCCAGGTCTGCCGGGTTTGCGGAGCCATCCGACTTGAGTTGAAAAACTTCCTTATCAAACGCAATCAACTCACCATCCAATTCATTGAACGTACCTAAACCAAAATCCCCATGTTTCAGCAGTTCTTCTATGGTTGTTGAGCCTTCGTAAACACCAGCGATCAAAGCACTCATTAACGAAGTCTGATAAATCTCACCATCTCCGGTAACGTAATGGTATTCAGAAAATTCTTTCGCTACTTCAAGCGAACAAGCACATAGAGGGTTATAAAATCCACACATGAGTAAGACCAGTTATGCAATGAAGAGTATATTTAGATTGACTTCTACACGGTGCTAAATCCAATATAAAAAAGATTTATTTTGATATGGAAAATATATGGAATTTCGCTACCTGAAGTATTTTGTCGCGGTCGCCGAGACTCGTCACTTTACCCGAGCAGCTGAACAGTTAGGGATTGCGCAACCTCCTTTGAGTCAACAAATCAAAAAGCTAGAGCACGAGCTTGGCGTGGACTTATTTAAGCGCTTGTCTAGAGGAGTAGAACTGACCCATGCAGGGCAAGTCTTTTATACGGATGCGGTAAATATTCTTGCTGATGTGGAACGCGCTAAAGCAAAAGCCCGACAGATTGCCCGTGGTGAAAATACGCAGGTTAAAATTGGGTTCGCGACGTCAACATCAACCTGCATTAAGGTATTGGAGAGGATTGGGCGTATTCAAGAGAATGGGGTTCATTTACAGACGGCGGAACTATCAATGCCAGAGCTTGCCACTCAGTTAAAAAGCAAACAACTTGATCTCGCAATCATGCGGCTACCCTGTTACGCCAGTGAGCCTTTTGAGCATAAGGTGTTGTTTAACGACCCGTTTGTCGCAGTGATTCCGGCGGGCCACGAACTGGCAAAATATCCCTGTATCCAGATGAAACAGTTGAGAGGCCATAAAATTTTACTGTTTCCACGAGAGACTGGACCCGCATTGTTTGATGGCATGAGCACACTTTTTGCCGACGCAGGAGTAAGGCTCGAACCACAGTTCGCAGCACCGCAACTTCGTACGACGATTGCCATGGCGCAGGCCGGGTTAGGTATCGCTCTCGTTCCGCGCTCACTGGCTGAACATCTCGATGATTCCGCGACAGTCGCCGAGATTGATGATATCCCCCTAACCAGTCGTGTTGTCGTTGCTTGGGAGGCGTCTAATCTCAATAAACAAGCGTTAAAAGTAGCCACGAACATCGGTCATGTTGGGGCTTAAAGGTGAGTCATATAGCCAGTCGATTCTACCCAACGAACAAAACTTACTGAAGATTGCGATTCTTTTGTCGTATATATTACCTACAACAAGTTGAATTGATAGCTGAACTCTCGTTTCATCGAGATGATAATGACGAGGAACTTGATTTAATGTATGGTTAAACAGTAAGGATGACGGATGATTAAAGCACAAATATATGATGTATTTTGTGATGAGTTAGCTCAAGGTAACCCATGTGGCGTTGTCGAACTAAATCACTGGCTGAGTGATTCTGAATTACTTCAAATCACTCATCAGGTCGCTCAACCTGTCACATCATTTATGGTTCAGTCTGGCAGTGACTACCACATTCGCTGGTTTAGCCCAGAAGGAGAGATCAACCTATGTGGACACGGAAGTTTGGGCGCAGGCGCTGCAATCATTTCCAACTATCATCAGAATGAGATCATTCTAAAAAGCCAGCATGGCCATATTACCGTTACTGGACTGGATGGAATGTACAGGATCGTGATGCCAAGTTGGCAAGCCAAGCCTCATGCCATCCCCTTGGGTATTTCAGGCTTTTCCAATGACCCCGTAGATGCTTTTACAACGCGTGATTTGGTTGTTGTTCTCGAATCCGAAGATGATGTTGTTCGCTATCAACCTAACTTTGATGAGCTGATTAAAATTGATGAGTTTCATGCGGTCATCGTGACGGCTCAAAGCTCTGATAGTGGCTATGTGCTGCGTTACTTTGCACCTAAAATCGGTATTTCAGAAGATCTTGCCACAGGCTCGGCTCAGTGCTCATTAGCGCCTTATTGGTTTGAAAAGCTGGGCAAAGAAAAATTGACGGCTCGTCAGCTATCTCGTGCTGGTGGTTATTTTGAAGTGGCTCGTGGTTCAGAATCTACGATCGTATTGTCTGCACACGTGAAAAGTCGGACTTGAATGTAAACGCCTCTAGCTCCTAACGCAAGAGCTAGAGGTCCCCATTTTTTATTGACTTAAAAGTGCCGAGCTAAGATTTTAACCCTGCAGCGGTCATCATGACGCGAAACAGCATTGATACGAACCCCAGAGCGAGCACACTGGCCGCCCAGATCCCAACCATCCAAGCCCATTGGCGGCACCAATTTTTGATTTTCATACTCACTCCTTGCCAACTCGTTAATGGTACGCTTCGCCTTCTTTCACTTTTCCGGAGAAGACGTAGTAACTCCAAAAGGTGTAAGCCAGAATGATCGGGATGATGATCACCGCTCCAACGAGCATAAAGCGCTGACTGCTTGCAGGAGCCGCTGCTTCCCATATCGATATGCTAGGAGGAATGATATTTGGCCAGATACTGATGCCAAGACCAGCGAACCCGAGAATCACGATCACCAATGCCATCACGAAAGGGCTGCGCTCTTTTCGCTTTTTTACGGAGTCGGCAATCTTCAAACAGACCAGCCCAGTAATGACAGGTACCGGCAGTAAGTAGAACAAATTAGGCAGAGAAAACCATCTTTCCGCAATGGCAGGGTAAGCAAGTGGGGTCCAAGCGCTCACAATGATTAATGCGGAGATCATCGCCAGTAGTGTTTTGTTAGTGAAGCGGTACATCGTGCTTTGCAGTGCACCTTCCGTCTTCATGATGAGCCATGTACTACCAAGCAGCGCGTAGGTTGCGACTAAACCCAAACCACAAAAGATGGGAAAAGGGGTGAGCCAGTCTAGTTGGCTACCTACGAAGACGCGGTTTTCCACCGCAAAGCCCTGAATTACCGCGCCAACAACAACGCCTTGGAAAAACGTGGTTAAAATCGAGCCGACCATAAAAGAACGGTCCCAGAACTTCAAGTGGTTTTCCAATGCTTTAAAGCGAAACTCAAACGCGACGCCACGAAAGATCAAAGCAATCAACATCAACGTTAAAGGGATGGTTAGCGCTTCAATAATCACCGCGTAAGCCATCGGAAAAGCGCCAAATAGAGATGCGCCTCCAAGCACAATCCAAGTTTCGTTGCCGTCCCAAACTGGCGCGACACTGTTGACCATGACGTCTTTTTGTTTTTCATCCTTGATGAAGGGCATCAGTATTCCAATACCCAAATCGAAGCCGTCCATGATGATGTACATCAAAGTGGCAAAAACGATGATCGCGAACCAAATCACGGATAAATCAAAATGCATATTTTCT
This sequence comes from Vibrio sp. 1580, assembly GCF_033340055.1. Taxonomy (NCBI): domain Bacteria; kingdom Pseudomonadati; phylum Pseudomonadota; class Gammaproteobacteria; order Vibrionales; family Vibrionaceae; genus Vibrio; species Vibrio sp. 1580. The sequence goes on along the minus strand of NZ_JAWOVT010000008.1, from coordinate 217,514 downwards.
ACCTTCACTTTGTGACAAATTCTAAATGCGACCTGAAACGGTCGTCATGTCGTGCTCATCGTGTTCGATTGCATCGGGGCCTTTCTTGATTTGGTGGATCATGTAGTAATAACCAAAACCAAATACCAAGCTGTATACAACAAGGAAACACAGCAGGCTGATGCTCATTTGTAGGTCTCCGTGTGCAGAAACCGCATCACGCGTTTTTTGTACGCCATACACGACCCAAGGTTGCCGACCAACCTCTGTCGTAAACCAGCCAGCGAGTATTGCGATAAGACCAGATGGCCCCATAAACAATGAAAACTTGAGGAACCAACGCGAAGTATAAAGCGTGTTCTTTTTTCGTAACCATATGCTGTAGAAGCTCTGAAAAATCATCAGAAGTCCTAGCCCGACCATGATTCGAAATGACCAAAAGACGATAGGTGAGTTCGGTCGTTCCTCTTTCGGGAAGTCTTTCAGCGCCGGGATTGGCTCAGTTAAACTGTGGCGTAGGATCAAACTTCCTAAAACAGGAATTTCTAAGGCATAGTCTGTGCGTTCTTGTTCCATGTTTGGCATGCCGAACAATATCAATGGGGTTGGTTTGCCATCGCTGTTATCCCAATGTCCTTCGATGGCAGCGATTTTGGCGGGCTGGTGTTCCAGAGTGTTTAGCCCGTGCACATCGCCAATCACGGCTTGGAGTGGCGCAAGGAACACTAAGATCCCGAGCGACATCGAAAACATGGTTTTTACCGCAGTCGATTGATTGCCTCTCAATAAATGCCAAGCGGCTGACGCGCCTACAAAGAGTGCTGAACTGACGAAAGCCGCGACGCTCATGTGCGCCAAACGATAAGGAAATGAAGGATTGAAAACGATAGCAAACCAGTCGGTTGGCACCACACGTCCGTCGACAATTTCATAGCCTTGTGGCGTTTGCATCCAACTGTTGGAGGCGAGAATCCAGAACGTCGAAATGATCGTTCCTAACGCCACCATCGAGGTTGCAAAAAAGTGCAGCTTTTCGCCGACGCGACGCCACCCAAACAGCATTACGCCAAGAAATCCGGCTTCGAGAAAGAAAGCCGTTAACACTTCATAAGTCAGTAATGGGCCTGTGATAGAACCAGCGAAGTCGGAGAAACCACTCCAGTTGGTGCCGAATTGATAGGCCATGACAAGACCAGATACAACACCCATTCCAAAGTTAACCGCAAAAATTTTCGACCAGAAGTGATAGAGCTTTTGGTAATCGGGATTACGTGTTTTTAGCCATAAGCCTTCCAGCACGGCGAGATAGATGGCCAAACCTATGGTGATAGCGGGGAAAATAATATGAAAGGATACCGTAAAGGCGAACTGTATCCGTGCAAGCATAAATGCGTCGAGGCCAAACATTAAACTTCCTTTGATCTTTTAAGTTTTATGAGAGAGCTATTTTAAAAGGAGCGGAATGAGGGAAGTAGGTACAGACAGTGACTATAAACCTATAACAGATTAAATATTGAAGTGTTATTATTTTGAATTCGGCTTTATGGAAGGGGATTTGCGTTTGGCGAAGTATCAAGAGTTAGTGGAACAGCTTAAAAGGCAGATAAAATCGGGGATATGGCATCCGGGTGACAAGCTGCCTTCGCTGCGTCGCCAATCTGAACACTCGGGTTTGAGCTTGATGACGGTGTTGCACGCGTATCAAATTCTGGAATCTCAAGGCTGGGTCACGTCACAGCCGCGATCTGGTTATCGAGTCGCGCCCAATATTAAGAGCTCAAATGAACCCCAAGCGCCAGCCGCGGTTTCGTGGACTGAGCAGGTAGACATCAATGAGTTTATCTTTGATGTTCTGCAGGCGAGTAAAAATCCATCCATGATCAATTTTGGCTTTGCCTATCCAGACCCAAGTTTGTACCCACGATATCACGTGAATCGGGCGATGAGCGCAGCCGCTCGCAATATGCCGATTTCCACCACCTTTGATAACTTACCGCCGGGAAACGAGCAATTACGCACCATCATCGCGAAGCGTTATGCTGCGAAAGGCATTGAAATTTCACCCGATGAAATTGTCATTACGGCAGGCGCGCTGGAGGCGTTAACGCTCAGTTTGCAAGCCAGCACAAGACCGGGAGATTGGGTGGTTGTGGAGTCGCCTGCATTTTATGGTGCATTGCAATCCTTAGAGCGGTTAGGTTTGAAAGCGCTCTCAGTAAGAACAGACCCAGTCACGGGCATTGACCTAGACTCATTGGAACGAGCGCTGCAAACACACGATGTGAAAGCGTGCTGGCTGATGTCGAACTTCCAGAATCCTCTGGGTTTTACGCTCTCCAACGAGAAAAAACAAAAGCTGATTGAACTGACACAGCGATATAACGTGCCAGTAATTGAAGATGATGTGTACAGCGAACTGCATGCCGAGAATGACTCGGTTTACCCACTAAGAATGTTTGATGACACGGGTAATACCATGTTGTGCTCCTCGTTTTCAAAATCATTAATCGCAGGGCTACGTATTGGTTGGGTTGCGGCGGGAAAGCGGGCGCTAGAGGTACAAAAGTTACAGCTAATGAGTACATTAGCGACGAGTGCACCAGTGCAAATGACATTGGTGCATTATTTAACAAGCCGCAATTATGAATTGCATTTGAAGCAGTTACGGAAAAAGCTGTTTGAACGCAAAAGTAAGATGACGGGTCTGCTCAGTGAGCTGTTACCTGAAGCAGTCAACGTGTTAAGCCAAAGCGGCGGGTACTTTATTTGGTTAGAGCTCCCCAAGCATATTGATGCCTTGCCAATATATCGAGAAGCACTAAAAGGTAATATCAGCATCGCACCGGGAAAGATGTTCAGCCTGACAGAACAATACGATCACTGTATTCGTCTTAACGCTTCTTTTGAGCTCAATGACAAATACGTTCATGCTCTCATTCTGCTTGCCAATATTATTCGCGACCATTTGGCGAAATAGCGACTTTCTTCAGTTTTTTGGTTTAATGGAGCGCGCCGGATTTCCGACAACTCGATCGCCCGGCACAACGTCTTTGGTTACGACAGAGCCAGCGCCAACGATGGCCTGGTCGCCAATGGTCACGCCTGGCAGTATGATAGCGCCCCCACCAATCCAAACGTTATTGCCGATTTTTACCGGTTTGGCGATCTCATCTCCGGCTAAGCGTCTTTGTGTATCGAGTGAATGAGCGGCTGTGTAAATTTGCACTCTAGGCCCAATCATGACGTTCGCGCCAATCTCAACTTGTCCATTGTCCAGAATAATGGCATCCCAGTTGATGTAGGTGTTTTCCCCGATGGACAAGTGGCAACCGTAGGTAAGTTGAAGCGGTGGCTCTATACAGGCGCTGTTTTCTAATTGGACGCCCATTTCCGCCAATAGTTGTCTACGGATATCTGGGTTTGGCTCGTGGTTAAATTGGAAGACAAGCTGCGCGGTTTTGGCGCGCATGAGCTTTAGTTCTTCATCCAGACAATTATAGGTTTCTCCAGAGCGCATCCGAGTCAGTTCTGACATAACAATCATTCCATCAATATTATTTGCAATAAGGTGCATAATGATAAGTGAAGGAGATTCGAAGTGAAAATTTGATGCTTAAAAATCAGAAAGTTATCACTGATTTGCCTTGCGTGTTTAGTCGGTTGATTGGCTCGTTGAGTACACAAATACGTGCTCCTTAAATGGCTTAATCGTGTTGAAGCCAAAGCGGGAAACCACTCGAAGCGTTTTGCGTAGATTACAATATAGTTAATAAGAAGAACTTAATTGAGCCGCTTGCGCTATCGATTGACCTAAAAATTTAAGACTTATGCGCTCTGGCTTGCTGGCAACGATGAATCAAGAGTGAGCACTTTATGTTCGAACGGGTCATTTCATTTTTAGAAACAACACTGTTTTCCTTTAACGAACAACCTATCACGTTGTGGGCGATATTGATGGTGCCGACATGGGTGATTGTCGCTTTATGGTTGTCCAAAATTTTAATCAAAACCGTTACGTCAAGAATGTCCTCATCGGGGAAAGATCCAAACGTCATTCATTTGGTTAAACGGATATTATTTGTCATCGCTCTCGCCATTATTTTTATGACCACACTTTCGATGATCAATGTGCCAATTACCGCGTTCGCCTTTCTGTCTGGTGCCATCGCTATCGGCTTCGGTTTTGGTGCGCAAAACATCATTAACAACTTCATAAGTGGCTGGATTTTGATTGGTGAAAAGCCAATCCGAATTGGGGATTTTTTAGAGGTTGAGGGCGCCAAAGGCACTGTCGAGCAAATAAATACACGTTCAACGAGAATCAGACGAACCGATGGTGTTCATATGCTCATACCCAACAGTCAGTTGATTGAGAACGTGGTGATCAACTGGACGTTATGCGACAGATTAGTTCGTGGCTCGGTCGTCGTCGGCGTCGCGTATGGGAGCGATGTCAAACAGGTTGCTGCCTTAATGGCGGAAGTGACTTCGCAGCAAGCGCAAGTTCTGAGTTCGCCAGCGCCAGATGTGTTTTTTCAAGACTTTGGTGACAATGCTTTGATCTTCGAATCTTATTTTTGGATTAACTCAACGGTTGAGGGCGGTATTCGCTCGGTCGCAAGTGCCATGCGTTTTGAAATCTACGAAGCTTTCGAAAAGCACGGCATTGAAATCGCGTTTCCACAACGAGATGTGCACATTGATGGGCAAATCAAGTTGTCTAGGGAGAGAAACGGATAGGGCGATAAGCGGTATTGGTGTTCTTATCTTGGTGTCGAGTAACCATAGCGAGGCGGTCACAACACGGATTCACCTCGCTAGAAACCAGTTTGAAGGCGTTATTGGTTGTCCCACATGACTTCGCATTCTTCTTTGATTGCTGATTTTAGCAACTCAATCAGTGGAAACGCTCTGCGTCCTAGGCTTACCGCGGGCTCTGCTTGTTCTTCCTCTTCGTCTACATCAGTAGGGAGGTTTTCTTCAGCTGCATTTTTCGCAGATAGAGCAGAAGTTAATCTTGATAACGCGTCAGGAACATCTTGAGCGGAAATTGATCCCGGCACCGTGCCGCTGTGACCCATCATTTTGAGCATATCTAATGCAATATCACCAAACATTGTGACGTTTGAGTGGCTTCGACAACGAAATGTTATGAGCATTTACCTGATCCTGTTTTATATGTTCGCTTTGAAACTAAATTGTAGCTGAAATCAGGCACTAATTAATGTGATGAAGACCGTTGAGCGTTAAGGTTTTTATGAGTAACAATAAAAAACGGGCACGTACGTCTGCATGCCCGTTTAAATACATTACCTGATTGGTTGTTGATGATTTACAAGCTATACGGATCGCCCAGAGCTAATGCGACCCTAGAAGCAGGAGACTTTCCTAACGCACGGCAAATTTGCCAACCCGCTTCATTGATGACGCCAAGGTCAACGCCTGTTTCAATCCCAAGTTGCTCACACAGATAAAGTACATCTTCCGTTGCAACATTGCCACTGGCTCCTTTCGCGTAAGGGCAGCCGCCGAGCCCCGCTACTGCGCTATCAATGGTGTTGATGCCCATTAACAAGGCTTGGTAGATATTGGCTAATGCTTGTCCATAAGTGTCATGAAAATGTACTGCGAGCGCGTCTTTTGGCAGTAGCGTTAACAACGAATCCAGCATGGCGATAACGCGATTAGGCGTTGCTTTACCGACAGTATCACCGAGCGAAATCTCATAACATCCCATATCAAACAACGTATTGGCGACCTTGGTAGTTTGCTCTGGCTTTATTACTCCCTCATATGGACACACCATGGTACAAGACAAGTACCCGCGTACAGGAATGTTGTGCTGGTTCGCCAATTCGATAACGGGTTCAAATCGAGCGAGACTTTCGGTAATGCTGCAGTTGATGTTCTTCTGGCTGAACGTTTCTGAAGCGGAGCCAAACACCGCAATTCGCTTTACACCGCTTTCCAGCGCACGTTCTAACCCTGCGAGATTTGGTGTGAGCGCGCTATAAACCACTTCAGGCTTTTTTGAGATACCAGCAAACACCTGATCGGAATCGGCCATTTGAGGCACCCACCTTGGAGAGACGAAAGATCCAGCCTCAATATGCTTTAAGCCACTGCTGCTTAGTTGGTTAATCAAACGGATTTTATCAACCAGCGTCACTGCCGTTTCATTTTGCAGACCATCACGAGCGCCGACTTCGACGATATTAACCTTCGCTGGTAGCATATTCGCGCTCCTTATCTTCACTGACGTTATCCGATATCAAAGACAAATTCAGCAGGATGGAACCGTGCTGTACTTGGTCCCCGTGCTGATAAAACAATTCGTCGACTTTTGCTGCTACCGGAGCCGTGATGGTGTATTCCATTTTCATTGCTTCGAGTACCAAAAGCGGATCGCCCGCCGCCACTTCGTCACCTTTAGCCACCATAACTGCTGAAATTATGCCGTTGAGTGGTGCGGTTGGACTTAGTTCATCATCTACATCTTTTGCAGAGTCAAAGTTAGGTTGATGAGCGAACGTGCGCTGCTGACCAAGATAAAATAGTGTTGTTCTTTGTTCATCGCTAAGTGCATTAAAGGTGTAACGCACATTATCAATATCGACGATAAACTGGTTGTCACTTTCAAGCAGGATGACCTGATGCAGATCCTCGCCGCATCGGACAGTGAAGTGAGATCCTGTATCTTGCGATGATTGTTGCAAACGTGCCTGATGGTTGGCATTGGCATCCGTGAAGTTAAATCGGTAAACGTTGTCAACTGACAGTCTAAAACCTCGTTTGGTTGGCGCGGGTAACGTTGAGCTGTCTGATTTTGAAATGAGATCATTCCAACGAGCAACCGCCGCCAATGTAAGCCAGATTGAATCCGAGACGTCTTGCTGCTCATTTATGCCTTGTTGATGTCTTACGAGGAAACCTGTATCGAGCTCAATCTCGGCAAAGGCTGGCTGCGAAATAATACTGTGCAGATAACCAATGTTTGTCGTTACGCCACGTACGTGATATTGAGTTAACGCCTGCTTAATCTGCTTTAGAGCGATATCACGAGTTTGCCCCCAGACGATCAGCTTGCTGATCATTGGATCGTAATATTCGCTGATGCTATCGCCTTGGGTAACACCACTATCAACGCGTACGCACGCTAGGCGCACACTACTGTCTGATACGGGTTCTTTTAAGTAATCAATGCGGCCAGTCGACGGCATAAAGTCATTGTCTGTATCTTCTGCGTAAATTCGCAGCTCAATTGAATGACCGTTGTGGGTGATTTCCGATTGCGAAATAGGTAAATGCTCGCCAGCTGCGACTTTGAATTGCCACTCCACCAAATCAACGCCGGTGATCAATTCAGTGACAGGGTGTTCAACTTGCAGACGGGTATTCATCTCCATGAAGTAGAATTGACCTCGGCTATCGAGTAAGAACTCCACCGTGCCAGCGCCAACATAGTCGATCGCTTGAGCGGCCTGAACCGCAGCTTCACCCATTTGTTTACGCAGTTCATCACTAAGACCGGGAGCTGGTGCTTCTTCGACTACTTTTTGGTGACGACGCTGAATGGAACAATCGCGATCAGAAAGATAGACACAGTTGCCACGCTGGTCTGCGAATACCTGAACTTCCACGTGGCGAGGCTGCAATATGCATTTTTCGATTAGAAGCTGCTTATCGCCAAAGCTTGAAAGTGCTTCACGCTGCGCTCCGTCGATAGCCAGCGGCATTTCGGCTGCGCTGTTGACCACTCGCATGCCTTTGCCGCCGCCACCTTGTGTTGCTTTAAGCATCACTGGGTAACCGATTTTTTCAGCTTCCGCTAATAAGTGCTCTACGCTGTTGTCTGTGCCGTGATAGCCGGGAACCAAGGGCACGTTCGCCTCAGACATGATGGCTTTGGCTTGCGACTTCGAACCCATTGCTTCAATTGCGCTGGTGGGAGGGCCAATAAAAACAATGCCATTTTCGCTGCACGCTTTCGCCAGTTTAGGGTTCTCGGAAAGAAAACCATACCCAGGGTGGATAGCATCGGCTTGCCATTTTTTCGCAGCGCCGATAATTGCATCGATATCGAGATACGATTCACTCGCAGGAGCGGGGCCAATGAATTCAGCGAAATCCGCTTGTTTAACATGTAAGCTGCTGCGATCCGCTTCGGAATAGACGGCAACCGTCTCTATAGCCATGCTTTTTGCGGTTTTAATGATTCGGCAGGCAATTTCACCGCGGTTTGCGATCAGTATTCTTTTAAACATGATTCCTCCAATTGGCGGCGCGCTTTTCAAAAAATGCACTCAGTCCTTCTTGTCCTTCTTCGGACACGCGGGCGGTTGCAATAGCTTGGCTGGTGTATTCAATTAATGAATGCTCGATAGGTTGATTGTCACAACGTAAGCAGAGCGTTTTTGCTGCCTGCATGGCTTGTGGACCGTTGTTAAGCAGGTGATCAATGGTGCGATTGACGGCTTCACGTGGTTGAGAGTCTATCTGATGAAGAATACTCATCGATAGTGCGGTTTCGGCATCAATCAGTTCCGCGGTTAAAAAGTAGCGTCGGCTTTGTCGTTGTCCAATCGCTCGAATGACGTAGGGTCCGATTGTCGCGGGTAACAAACCGAGTTTCACTTCACTCAAACAGAAGCGGCTTTCAGGTGTACCGATAGCGATATCGCAGCAGCAGATAAGCCCAAGTGCGCCGCCAAATGCAGCGCCATGCACCATAGCAATGGTTGGTTTGCTAAAGGTATCCAGTTTGTGCAAGAGCAACGCTAACTGCTGTGCATCTTGCAGATTTTCCCCCTCGGTTTTGGTGGCCATTGACTGCATCCAGCCAAGATCCGCACCCGCAGAAAAGTGTTTACCTTGCGCCGTTAGTACCAATGCACGTAGAGAGTTGTCTCTCTCAAGTTTTTCCAAGGTGTCGATAAGTGAAGCAATTAATTCATCATTAAACGCGTTGTGTTTCTCTGGTCGATTGAGGCTCAACCAAGCAACGCCATTGCTGTCTTTTTCAAGCAGTAGTCCGGTCATGTGACTTCCTTTGTCTGACATTTCAGTCTGTATTTCAATGCTCGCTAACCATTACTTTTTAAACATCGGTATTCGCGAGGAGTTAAGGTTTGCCTTGCATCCGGCTACATGCGGAAGATGCCAAATTTACTGTCTGGTATTGGCGCATTAAGCGCAGCAGACAGAGCAATGCCGACAACATCACGGGTTTTCGCAGGGTCAATAATGCCGTCGTCCCACAGGCGTGCACTGGCGTAGTATGCATGGCTTTGAGTCTGATATTGCTCCGCAATTGGACGTTTGAACGCTTCTTCTTCCTCTACGCTCCAGCTTTCACCTTTGCGAGTTTTGATATCGCGGGTCACTTGCGCCATCACGCCAGCCGCTTGCTCTCCACCCATGACGGAGATGCGCGCGTTTGGCCACATCCACATCATGGTTGGATCATAAGCGCGGCCACACATGCCGTAGTTTCCTGCGCCATACGATCCACCAATAACCACGGTAAACTTCGGCACGTCTGCACACGCAACAGCAGTTACCATTTTCGCACCATGTTTGGCGATGCCTTCGGCTTCGTACTTCTGACCGACCATAAAGCCCGTGATGTTCTGCAAGAAGAGCAGAGGAATTTTGCGTTGTGCGCACAGCTCAATAAAATGCGCGCCTTTTTGTGCTGATTCCGAAAATAGAATGCCGTTGTTAGCGACAATGCCAATCGGCATACCGTGAATATGGGCAAAGCCACAGACCAAGGTTTCGCCGAACAAGGCTTTAAATTCATCGAGCTGGGAATCATCAACAATTCGGGCAATGACCTCTTTAACATCAAACGGCTTTTTAAGATCGGTTCCGACGATGCCGTACAGCTCTTGGGCAGGAAAACGTGGTTCCTGAGGTGCTTTTTGCTTGAGTTGAACGGGTTTCAAGTGGTTGATTTGTGAAACCGCTTGTCTTGCCAACTCTAACGCGTGGTGATCATTTTCTGCGTAATAGTCCGCCACACCAGAGGTGCGACAGTGAACGTCTGCGCCACCAAGATCTTCCGCGCTGACTTCTTCACCTGTCGCTGCTTTTACAAGAGGTGGACCTGCCAAGAAAATCGTACCTTGTTCTTTGACTATGATGGAAACATCACACATCGCAGGAACATAAGCGCCGCCAGCGGTACATAGCCCCATGACCACCGCAATTTGTGGAATGCCTTTGGCCGACATACGGGCTTGGTTGTAGAAAATACGGCCAAAATGGTCTTTATCTGGGAATACCTCATCTTGGCGGGGTAGGTTAGCGCCGCCAGAGTCGACTAAGTAAACACACGGCAGTTGGCATTTTTCTGCAATTTCTTGTGCTCTTAAGTGCTTTTTCACGGTGAGTGGGTAGTAACTGCCGCCTTTTACCGTCACGTCGTTCGCGACGATCATGCACTCATTGCCGTCAATTACACCCACACCGGCAACCACTCCAGCACATGGAACGTAATCTGGATACACATCCCAGCCAGCAAATTGACCAATTTCTAGAAAGGACGAACCAGGGTCGAGTAGGGCAAGAATGCGCTCACGTACCGGAAGTTTGCCTTTCTTCTGCTGATGCTCGCGGGCTTTCTCACCGCCACCATCTTCTATTTGGGCAGTCACGGTATAAAGTTGATCTACAAGTGACGCCATAGAGCGGTAGTTTTCCTGATACTGCTCTGAGTGGGTATTAATATTGGTCGTCAAACAAGCCATAAATAGCCGATCTCCATTCGGTAGACGGGTGACACCACCCGCCTTTATCTATGTTGAATAAGATTTAGGTTGAATAAGGAATTTATTTAGATTCAGAACGCCTAGGTATGTTGATTAGGCGCTTTCGTTAAACAATTCGCGACCAATAAGCATGCGGCGAATTTCTGAAGTGCCCGCACCGATTTCATACAGCTTGGCATCTCGCAACAAACGGCCCGTATCAAACTCGTTGATGTAGCCGTTACCGCCAAGTAGTTGAATCGCATCCAGTGCCATCTTGGTTGCCAGCTCTGCGCTGTAGAGGATCGCGCCAGCAGAATCTTTACGTGTGGTTTCACCACGATCACAAGCGGCAGCGACGGCGTAAACATACGCTTTAGCGGCATTCATTTGTGTGTACATATCCGCGATTTTTGCTTGAACTAGCTGGAATTCACCGATGGATTTACCGAACTGTTTACGGTCGTGAATGTAAGGCACAACGATATCCATACACGCCTGCATGATGCCAAGTGGGCCGCCTGCAAGCACCACACGTTCGTAGTCGAGGCCGCTCATCAATACTTTCACGCCTTGGTTTTCTTCGCCGAGAATATTCTCCGTAGGGACTTCGCAGTTTTGGAAGACCAGCTCACACGTATTCGAGCCGCGCATACCCAACTTGTCGAGTTTTTGTGCTTGAGTAAATCCAGGGAATCCGCGTTCCACAATAAACGCCGTGATGCCTTTGGAGTGCTGGCTTGGGTCGGTTTTTGCGTAGACAACATAGGTGTGTGCATCAGGGCCGTTTGTGATCCACATTTTGTTGCCGTTTAGCAGGAAAATATCGCCTTTACGTTCGGCTTTAAGCTGCATAGAGACCACATCAGAGCCGGCGCCGGGTTCACTCATAGCAAGGGCGCCGATATGTTCACCGGAGATGAGCTTAGGTAGGTATTTCTCTTTTTGCGCTTGTGTGCCGTTACGGTGGATTTGGTTGACGCAAAGGTTGGAGTGAGCGCCGTAACTTAACGCAACCGAAGCGGATGCTCGGCTGATTTCTTCCATAGCGATAACGTGGGCGAGATAGCCCATGCCTGCACCACCAAACTCTTCGCTGGTGGTCACACCTAAAAGACCCATGTCACCTAATTTGGACCAAAGATGGTTTGGAAAGTCGTTAGTTTGGTCGATAGATTGCGCTAGCGGCGCAATTTCTCTTGCAGCAAAACTATTGATTTGCTCGCGAAGCAAATCGGTATTTTCGTCATAAACAAAGTTCAGGGAAGAGTAGGTAGATTTCATTGCGTGTCCTTGCCTTTACGTCACCTACATCCCAGAGTTGAGGTGTTAGGTGACTTTTTCGCCTTTCATGGATCTCAGTGTGTTTTGGCATCGCAACTGCGCAGCATTTAACTCCATCATTACCGCTTGAATGTCGTTTGCTTGCTGTTGCAATGCTGCCTTCTTCTCTTCGATCAACCGAATCATATAGTTCAACTGCTCAGTACTTTGATCGGTATCGTAGAGTTCAAATAACTCTTTGATATCTGCAAGAGAAAAGCCCAATCGCTTACCTCGCAAAATCAGTTTTAGTCGAATTCGATCGCGACCATTGTAGATTCGTGTGTTGCCTTTACGTTCCGGAGTTAGGAGACCTAAATCTTCGTAGAAGCGAATGCTTCGAGTTGTAATGTCGAACTCTTTCGCGAGCTCGCTGATCTTAAATGTGTTCATTCCTTAACCTTACGACTTTCGTATAACATTTACATGAATATACAATTCGTTAACGTTAAAGTAAACAAACAACATCCACTCTTGAGCCTTGATATCACTCGCATTTACTCGAAATCAAAGAATCACTCGAACAAACAATAACCTCAAACTTGACGTTAACGTAAATGTTAGTATAGTTATGACGTAAACGTCAATAAAAGGTTAATGGAATGAAAAATGAAACATGGATTGTTGCCGCTAAGCGAACGCCTATCGGCTCTTTTCAAGGTGCATTAGCTTCAACAGATGTCACGGAACTCGGTGCGAAAGCCATTCAAGGGGCGCTAGCCGAAAGCCAACTCGATGTGCACAAAATAGACGAAGTGTTGATGGGGTGCGTTTTACCCGCCGGTGTGGGGCAAGCCCCTGCAAGACAAGCAAGCCTTAAAGCTGAAATGCCACAATCGATTGGTTGTACGACACTGAACAAAGTTTGTGGATCGGGTATGAAAACCGTGATGCTGGCATATGACCTTATTCAATCTGGTAATGCGCATGCTGTCATCGCTGGTGGCATGGAAAACATGTCGTCTTCTCCTTATCTATTAAAGAAAGCGCGTGATGGTTTCCGTTTAGGTCACGAGCAAGTGCTTGATCACATGTTTTATGACGGGTTGCAGGATGCCTACCAAGGCGAGCTGATGGGTGTCTTTGCAGAACAGACGGCGCAAAAGTATCAGTTCAGCCGTGAAAGTATGGATGCCTGGGCGCAACAGTCGTTGACTCGTGCGCAGCAAGCAATCGAACAAGGTTTGTTCAAAGAAGAGATCGTGCCTGTTAACATAAAAAGTCGACGCGGCGAAACCTTGGTTGTAGATGATGAGCAACCGAGCAAACTCGACGTCACTAAAATTCCTACCTTACGCCCTGCGTTTGCCAAAGATGGCGGCGTAACCGCAGCAAACTCTAGTTCCATTTCGGATGGTGCGTCGGCAATGATCTTAGTCGATAGTGAGTTTGGTCGTCAGGAAAACCTTCAGCCTCTAGCCAAAATTGTCGCGTACAGCACGCATGCAAGACAGCCTGATGAGTTCACCATCGCACCAGTCTTCGCGATTGAATCGCTGCTGGAAAAAACGGGCTGGGACAAATCAGACGTGGACCTTTGGGAAATCAATGAAGCTTTTGCTGTCGTGACTCAATACGCGGTGAAAGCTCTCGAACTGGACGAGAGCAAAGTGAACCCTCGTGGAGGGGCTTGTGCGCTGGGGCACCCAATAGGCGCAAGTGGCAATCGAATCCTTGTCACTTTGATTCATGCGCTAAAACAAACTGGTGGTAAGCGTGGCGTTGCATCGCTTTGTATTGGCGGCGGCGAAGCTACCGCTATCGCGATTGAAATCTGCTAAATCACTCTCAACAAAGTTTCACTTACATAACAGTAGTCAGTAACAAGCTGAAAAATACAAGGATGTCATCATGACAGAACAAGTAAAGCAGTATATCGGTGGTGAATTTGCCATCTCCGATTCAAAACAATGGCTAGATGTAACCAACCCGGCAACCAACGAAGTGATTGCACAAGTACCTTGTGCCACGGAATCGGAAATGAATGCGGCGATTGCCAGCGCAACAGAAACGTTCAAACGCTGGAAAGAAGTTGCAGCGCCGGAGCGTGCTAGATTGATGTTGCGTTACCAACATTTGCTAAAAGAGCAACACGATGAGTTGGCGATACTGCTTTCAAGTGAGACAGGCAAAACCCTCGCGGATGCAAAAGGTGACATTTGGCGTGGGATTGAAGTCGTAGAACAAGCGGCGAACATTTGTAGCTCAATGATGGGCGAAACGGTTGAGAATGTCGCAACCAATATTGATGGTTACTCTTACATTCAACCGCTCGGTGTTTGTGCTGGCATCACACCGTTTAACTTCCCTGCGATGATCCCATTGTGGATGTTCCCGATGGCGATCGCTTGTGGCAACACCTTTATTTTGAAGCCGTCAGAGCAAGTGCCACTAACGGCAATGAAACTGGCGGAGCTGTTTGAACAAGCTGGCGCACCAAAAGGCGTATTGCAAGTTGTTCACGGGACCAAAGAGCAAGTCGACCGCATTCTGACTGATCCAGTTGTTCGTGCGATCTCTTTTGTTGGCTCTGTGCCCGTTGGTGAGTACATCTACAAAACAGGTACAGACAACCTGAAACGCGTGCAGTCATTTGCAGGTGCTAAGAACCACATGGTCATCATGCCGGATGCAAACAAACAGCAAGTCATCAATAACCTAGTTGGCGCGTCAGTTGGTGCTGCAGGCCAACGCTGTATGGCGATTTCGGTTGCCGTATTTGTCGGCGAAACCAAAGAATGGATTCCAGAGCTTAAAGAGGCGTTAGCTCAGGTTCAGCCTGGCGCGTGGGATGATGAAACCGCCGGTTATGGTCCACTGATTAGCCCTCAAGCGAAGCAGCGAGTGGTGGATCTGATTAATGAAGGCAAAGCGTCAGGCGCGAATTGTGTTCTGGACGGGACAGACTGCCAAGTACCTGGCTTCCCGAACGGTAACTGGGTGGGGCCAACACTGTTTACCAACGTGACCACAGACATGTCGATTTATCAGGAAGAAATTTTCGGGCCTGTACTGTTAACTATGAAAGTGGATGACCTAGATGAAGCGATTGAACTGATCAATGCAAACCGCTTTGGTAATGGTACGTCTATTTTCACGGCGAACGGCGCTGCCGCGAGAAAGTATCAACACAATATCGAAGTAGGTAACGTAGGAATCAACGTACCGATTCCGGTGCCATTGCCGTTCTTTTCGTTTACTGGGTGGAAAGGCAGCTTCTACGGCGACCTGCATGCTTACGGTAAACAAGCGGTTCGCTTCTACACCGAGACGAAAACTGTCACCGCGCGTTGGTTTGAAGATGACATTCCAAGCGGTCCAAACATGACTATTCAACTTAGCTAATTACTGGATTAGCGACACCTCTAGCCAAGCCCTTCATCCTTTTAGAGGGCTTGGCTCGGATACAAATGCAACGAATTAGACCTTAGGACTTCAAGATGGATTTTGAATTAAACGAAGATCAACTCGCGTTTGCCGAAGTAGCAAAGCAGTTTGCAGACCAAATGTTAGCGCCTCATGCGGCCGAGTGGGATGAAAACCATCATTTCCCTAAAGACGTACTGCGTCAAGCAGGTGAACTTGGTTTTCTGAGCATCTATACGCCGCCAGAGCATGGTGGCTTGGGATTGTCTCGTTTGGATGCGGCGATCATTTTCGAGCAGTTGGCTATGGGTTGTACCGCGACTACTGCGTTTATGACCATTCACAACATGGCGACGTGGATGATCACCAGCTTTGCCAAAGCCGAAGTGGCGCAGCAATTTAGCGCGGATCTAATTTCGGGTGAAAAGCTCGCTTCCTACTGTTTAACCGAACCTAATGCCGGCTCTGACGCCGCTTCTCTAACGACTAGCGCAGTGCGTGATGGCGATGAGTTTGTCCTCAATGGCGCAAAAGTGTTTATCTCGGGTGCCGGTGATACAGATGTATTGGTCGTGATGGCGCGTTCGTGTGGTGAAGGAGCGGGTGGCGTTTCTGCATTCGTTGTTCCTGCTGATTGCGAAGGCATTAGCTACGGTAAAAAAGAAGCCAAAATGGGTTGGAACTGCCAGCCAACTCGCATGATTACCTTCGAAAATGTCCGCATTCCGGCTGACTATCTGTTGGGTGAAGAGGGAGAAGGCTTTAAGTTCGCCATGCTTGGCCTTGATGGTGGTCGAATCAATATCGCTACTTGTTCCGTCGGTACTGCGCAACAAGCACTGAACGAAGCCAAGCAATATATGAACGAACGCAAACAGTTCGGCCGTTCACTGGCGCAATTTCAAGCGTTGCAGTTCAAGCTTGCTGATATGGCGACTGAGCTGGTCGCTGCGCGTCAAATGGTGCGACTCGCTGCCGCTAAACTCGATGCCCAGCACGCAGAAAAAAGTGCGTACTGTGCCATGGCAAAACGCTTTGCTACTGATGTGGGCTTTAAAGTCTGCGATCAGGCGCTGCAAATTCACGGTGGCTATGGCTACATCAAAGAATATCCAGTCGAGCGCCATTTCCGAGACGTTCGTGTTCACCAAATCCTTGAAGGTACCAACGAAATCATGCGTCTGATCGTCGCAAGACGATTACTAACGGAAGGCGTTGAGCTGCTTTAGTCAGCGAGACACAGCCTTACCTAAAGAAATTAAAAAGGACTGAAAGATTATGACGGCACAAATCAAATTAGAGCGCGAAGCGCATATTGCCAAGCTCACGATTAGTAATCCGCCAGCGAACACTTGGACACTTGAGTCTTTGAATCAGCTAAAAGAGTTGGCGATTGAACTTAGCAATGATCGCTCTATTTATGCGTTGGTTTTAACAGGCGAAGGCGAGAAGTTCTTCTCTGCTGGAGCAGATCTTAATAACTTTGCATCCGGCGATAAATCACAAGCAGCAGACATGGCGTTCGCATTTGGTGAAGCGTTTGAAGCGCTTTCTGCATTCGATGGGGTTTCTATCGCAGCGATTAATGGCTATGCGATGGGCGGCGGTCTGGAAGTGGCGATGGCGTGTGACATTCGTATCGCAGAAGAACAAGTACAAATGGCACTTCCTGAAGCATCGGTAGGTTTGTTGCCGTGTGCGGGTGGGACACAAAACCTGACCGCGTTGGTAGGTGAAGGTTGGGCGAAGCGTATGATTCTATGTGGCGAACGAGTGACGGCCGAGCGAGCGGAAAAAATTGGGTTAGTCGAAGAGGTGGTGGCGAAAGGTCAAGCACTCGAAGCGGCTATGGAGCTAGCACAGCGTGTTGCAGGTCAATCACCGAAATCTGTGTCTGCGTGCAAAACGCTAATTCAAGGTCGACGCAGCCAAACTCATGCAGCTGGATTGGTTTTGGAGCGTGAACTGTTTTTACAGCTGTTCAATACACAAGATCAGACTGAGGGTGTGAATGCGTTTTTGCAAAAGCGCAAGCCACAATGGACAAACAGCTAGCGGAGGCCAAATGACAGGTACAGTAAATGTTTCAAAACTTGAGTGCGCTGATGGCTCTGTTATTGGTGTGCTGGAGCTGGATAATCCAGCTGCTCTCAACGCGTTGAGTTACGTGATGATTGAGAAGTTGTACAAACAGCTTAGTGAATGGCAAACGGACGACAGCGTCGTCGCGGTATTCTTGCATGCTCAAGGTGAAAAAGCGTTTTGTGCTGGTGGCGATATTCAAGCGATCTACCGTGCACTTGAAAACAAAGAGCAAGACTTTGATTCTGCGTTTTCAGCGATGGAAACCTTCTTTGACCTCGAATATCGCTGTGACCATCTTATTCATACTTATCCAAAACCGATCATCGCGTGGGGACATGGTTATTTGATGGGCGGGGGAGTTGGCCTGTTTATGGGTGCCAGCCATCGCGTAGCAGAAACCACCACACGCTTTGCAATGCCAGAGATTAAAATTGGCCTTTACCCAGATGTAGGCGCGACGTACTTCCTGAACCAGTTGCCAAAACATTTGGCACTGTTCTTAAGTTTGACTGCTTGCCAAATTAACGCAACAGATATGAAAGCGTTGGGGTTAAGCCAATGGATTGCACAGCCAGAAAACAAGCAAGTGCTGCTGGAGCTGCTTGCATCGGTAAGTTGGAAAGGTGAAGCGAACATCAACGAAAAAATCGCCACTACGCTGCGTTCGGTACACGTGGACGAGCCAACCGAAGGGATGTTGATGCCCTATGCGGAATTGATTGAGCAGTTATGTTCGGGTGACTTAGCGTCAATTGTTGATGCAATCAGCCGTGCTAACGTTGATAACAAGTGGTTCGTCAATGCGCAGAAGTCACTGAACTATGGCAGTCCGTTGTCGCTCAGTATCACTTATCAGCAGTTAACGCAGTATCAAAACCTCTCTTTGAAAGCGTGTTTTGATATGGAATTTAACCTAACACTACGTTGTGGCTTAGAAGGTGATTTTAGAGAAGGGGTTCGTGCGCTGATTATTGATAAAACCAATCAACCGACTTGGCAACATCGCACGGTTTCTGACGTAACGCCACAAGTTTTGGAGCGCTTCTTCTCGCCAATTGACTCAGCAGAATACCCACTGACCGCATCGTCGGTAGCTATAGCGGCACTTTAGTACAAGGAAGAAATACGATATGGACAAAATTGCATTTATTGGCCTTGGTAACATGGGTGCGCCTATGGCTAAGAATCTACTCAAAGCGGGCTTGAATGTCGAAGTATTTGATTTGAACCCAAGCGCAGTTGAGGAGTTGACCGCATTGGGCGCTTCAAGTGCCGATTCCGTTCAGCAGGCAGTACAAGGTGTGGAGGTGGTTGTCACTATGCTGCCAGCGAGCCAACACGTTCAAAGCGTTTATCTTGGTCAAGATGGCATCTTAGATAGCGTCGAATCAGGCACCTTGCTGATTGATTCATCCACCATCGATCCTACGACTGCTCGTTTGGTTGGCGAAAAAGCATCGCAACTTGGTATCAGTTTTGTTGATGCACCAGTATCTGGTGGCGTTGCGGGCGCAGCAGCAGGTACGTTAACTTTCATTGTTGGCGGCTCACAAGAGAACTTTGTTCAAGCCAAAGCGGTGCTTAGCCACATGGGTAAAAACATCTTCCATGCTGGTGATGCTGGAGCTGGTCAGGTGGCGAAGATCTGCAATAACATGATGTTGGGCATTTTGATGAGCGGCACCTGTGAAGCACTCAATTTAGGGATGGAAAACGGACTCGATCCCAAAGTGCTTTCCGACATCATGTTGCAAAGTTCAGGGCGTAACTGGGCGCTAGAGCTTTATAACCCTTGCCCAGGTGTGATGGAAAATACGCCTGCAAGCAATGGTTATCAAGGCGGCTTTATGAGCCAGTTAATGGCTAAAGATCTGGGTCTTGCGATGGAAGCGGCGGTTGCCAGTCAAACATCAACGCCAATGGGCAGCTTGGCTCGTAATCTGTTTAATTTTCACAACGGTCAGGGCAACGGGCAAAAAGATTTTTCAAGCTTGTTTGAGTTCTACCAAAAGCAAAATCAGGCCTAAGGAGCGCTTATGGAGTTAGCAAATAAGGTCATTGCGATCACGGGGGCAGGGCAGGGGCTGGGTAAACAAATGGCACTGTCACTGGCGGAAAATGGCGTTCATCTTGCGCTTATCGACCTCAATTCAGAGCAACTGGCTGAAACGAAAGCGGAATGTGAATCTCTCGGCGTTACCGCTCGTTTTTATGTGACGAACGTGACTGACGAACAGCAGGTGTGCACTGCTTTTGAGCAAATTGAGGCAGATTTCAAGCAGCTCAATGGCGTTATCAATAACGCAGGTATTATGCGTGATGGTATGTTCATTAAAGTCAAAGATGGTCAGGTTAACACGATGTCGCTGGAACAATTTCAGTCTGTTCTAGATGTGAATGTAACAGGCACTTTCCTGTGTGGCCGTGAAGCGAGCAAGGTAATGCTGAACACCGATAGCAAAGGGGTTCTGATCAACATATCCAGCGTTGCGCGTGCCGGGAATATTGGTCAAACCAACTATTCAGCATCTAAAGCGGCGGTAGCCACCATGGCAACGGTGTGGGCGAAAGAGTTAGGGCGTTTCGGAATTCGCTCAGTGGCGATTGCTCCGGGTGTCATCAAAACTGCCATGACAGACCAAATAAAACCTGAAGCGATGGAACGTTTAATCGGAATGATTCCGGTTGGACGTTTAGGTTTGGCGGATGAAATTTCATCGACCATAAAATACGTGTTAACCAACGAATTCGTGACCGGAAGAGTGTTCGAAGTCGATGGCGGAATGCGAATGTAACCCCTTCTGCAACATAAAAAAGGGGAGCGAGTTTGATTGTCCGCTTCCTTCCACTTTCTCCTTTCATTTATTGCTTCTATCTGAAAAATGTATTGGATGCATGGTCGACTGCTATCTCATCGAACGGTATAAAAATTGACTCTATTTCTAATGTGAATGGTTAGTTCTATATTGCTTGTCATGTAAATGTATCAACTCACAACTAAGACGATCTTTTGTCTCACTAACGAGATCATTATTCTTGGTGTGTAAAAAACACTCTTATTGGTTATATTGTGACCGAAAACTATTTCGGCATCTAAAGATGGTGATTTATTATTCAGCGCAAAATACATGGGAATATGAGGCTGACTGAATAACCTTCAGTTGTCTTAATAATAAATAATCAGAATTCTCAATTACACTGAAGTAACTACCCATTAGGGAAGAGCAATAATGTCACTATTTCATTCGCTTAGGACGATGCCGCTATTATTGGGGTGTCTGTGTTTTTCTGTTCAGGCCTCCACAGAAAAGGTGGAACAGGAAGGTAAGTTTTTACAGTCGTTAGAAGGCATCGAAAATCAAATTTACGCATTACCTCAGAGTTCTTTAGCTTTGATTGAAGCGTTAGAAGAAGAGTCTTTGCTACAAAACCAACCAACAGCGCTGTTGGTGCGTTACTGGCTTGCCAAGGCCACGGTTTTAGAGCTGCTAGGGCGCGTAGAAGAGAGTCAGAGTGTCGTTCAAAAAGGATTGGAGCTTGTGCGTCCACAGAGCCATGAGTATCTCCTGTTTAAGTTGATTCAGATGCGAACTATGGTTGGAAAGAGCGATATCGATACCGCGCTTTCTGCGTTGGATAGCTTGTTGGAAACATCGCGTGAGAATGGTGATAAGCAACTTGAATCAGAAATCCTGTTGCTAAAAGGACGCTATTACGATGAGCAAGGTGAGTTTAAAAAATCTTATGCTGCACTTATGTCGTCCATGGATGCAGCTGAATCTTCAGGTGTTCACGGGCTGGTCGAACGTGCAGCACTAGAGCTAGGTGACGTACTTGTCAAAATTCAGGGTTACGACCGATCTGAGGCGCTTTTGGAACAAGCATATCGCTATTTTAGGGATAGGCGTATGTCGTTCAATGAGTTGTTGAGCGTTTTGACGATAGCGAAACTTCATAAAGCACAGTTCCAATACGAAGAGGCGATAGCGTCATATCAGCGAGCGTTAAAGCTGGCTCAAATTATCGGTGATGGACGCTTTAGATTTCGAGTTAACCTTGAACTTGCAGCTTTATATCGTGAGACGAATCAAGAAAAGAAGATGGTTAACCACTTGAAGCTGGCGGAGAATTTACAGTACAGAGAAACGTCTAGCGCGTATTTGGCAACATTTAAGTTGTTACAAGCCGAATATATGTTAGAGCAGCAGCAATTTGAAATACTTTTAGCGATGATCGCGCCAATGCTGCCGGAGATTATAGAGAGTCGATACGTCAAGCAACAGCAAATGGAGCTACTAAAAGTCGCCGCTATGGCCTATGCGGGAAGCAATGACTTTAAACTAGCATTCGAAACTTACGGTAACTATCACGATAAATTTATCCAATTTAGCAATCAAAGAGAAGTTGAAAATCTTGAGCGCCAGCAGACGTTATTTGAGTTGGAACGACTTGAATATGAGAACGAAGATCTCAACTGGAACAATGTTTTGCAGCGTATGGAGCTAGAAAATAACCGTCGTACTTTTTACTTATTGGGTGAAGCGCTACTTGCGCTCATCGGTGTTCTATTTTTGATGGCGGTAGTATTTCTCGTCGTCAATCGCTCGCGTTTGAGAATGCGTCGCCTCGCAAAGACAGACACATTGACAGGGTTGTTCAATCGCCGTTTTTTAGAGGACTGGTTCACTAAGCCAGTAGAAGTGAGGCGTGAGCGAAAAGAGAAACCGGTACCTCAATCTAAGCAAGAAAAGATACAACACTTTGTTTTTGAGCAAGTCGAGCAAGTTAAGTACGGTTATCTAGCTTTAAATAAATGGGTAGATAGCAAACTCGATAAACAGAAAATGGTGCCAAATAAACCACAATCGGGGCCAGTAACTTTAGCGTTAATCGATGTGGATTATTTCAAGCAGGTAAATGATACCTATGGGCATGTGTTTGGAGATACCGTACTAACGGGCGTTGCCAAAGTGTTGGAGGAAACTGTACGTGAGAACGACATTGTTGCTCGTTTTGGTGGTGAAGAGTTTGTTGTTGTTATGCCCAATACAGACCATGAAAACGCCCTTATTACTGCAGAACGTTTACGTAGCGCTTTATCCCTACATGGCTTTGTTACGGAACAGAAAGGAGAAGTGAGAGTGACCTGTAGTTTTGGAGTCGTTACCACTGAAGATAATGAGATGAGTTTTAAATCACTTTGCGATCAGGCCGATAAATTGCTTTATCAAGCGAAAGCGAACGGACGCAACTGCGTGAAAGGTCGCTCGCTAGCGTAACAGAAATCAAGAGTTCAGGCTCATCGCACGATGAATCTGAACTTATCCCTCCCATTTACTTTGATAGCCAAGTGACTTTGAGATCCTTGCTTCGAATATAAAACGCTGAATCTAACATCTTAAAGTCACTTGGCGATATTACTTAAAAATGGCTTAAGGATATCGAATCGCATATTCATGGCGTTCAATATAACCTCTCTCTTTGCCTTCTTCACCTTCAAAGTGCGAATGCCACTTGTGTCTACAAAACTATAACAAACTAGTGTGTCTAATCTTTGCACAAATAAACCGTGTACAGGTGAAATGATTAGTGGTCGATATAAATTTTTTGTGGCACAGATTTTTGTTGTTCAAAAATCAACTCGTCCATAATCGCTTTAAAAATAGATTAATAGTTAATTATTTAATTTTATTTACCTTATTTGTTTATTCTTAAACTGAAATCTAGTTATCCCGACAAGTTCTTGCCGAGCAATTTTTCGTACACCCTCAACTTTTCATCCTTTTTTACTAACATTTTTCTTTAAAAATAATTTGAGTTCGAATTAATTTTCAGGCATTTTATATTTAACTAACCGTTCAATTAAAAATAACAGGGACGCAAAATGCCAAAGGTGGGGATGCCTGAAATCAGAAAACCGCAGCTTGTGAAAGCGACAATGTCAGTGATTGATAGAGTCGGTTTACACGCGGCGAGTATTTCGTTAATCAGCAAAGAAGCCGGTGTATCAACGGGGATTATCAACCACTATTTCGGTGGTAAGCACGGATTGCTGGAGGAAACGATGCGAGAAATCTTGCGTCAGCTTTCGTCCACTATCACACAGAAGTTACGTGAGCTGCCAAGTGATGCTCATCACCAAAGAATTAATGCAATCATTGACGGTAACTTTGTCGGCTATCAGGCAGAAAACCAAGTTGCTAAGACTTGGCTGGCGTTTTGGTCGTACTCAATGCATGACGAGCAGCTCAAGCGTTTACAGCGTGTCAACGAACGACGTCTATTGTCCCACCTAAGAAAAGAACTCAAAGCATTATTAAATGCAGAGCAGGCTGAATTGGTTGCTCATGGTATTGCATCACTTATTGATGGAATTTGGCTGCGCGGAACGCTCAACCCGCAAGGCATTGATGCAGAAAGAGCGAGAATCATCATCAACGATTATCTCGAAAAACAACTTACGTTTTATTCTGAAAAAATATAAAAGTTACAGGTCTTCAAAATGGAAATGAAAGCACACTATATCAATGGTGCGATGTACGACGGGTGTTCAGATGAACACTTCACCACTTACAATCCAGCGAATGGGGAGCCATTGGCCAACATTAAACAAGCGAACCAAGACGATCTTCAAGCAGCGATTGAATCGGCAAAAAAAGGTTTTGCTGCATGGTCGGCGATGACTGCGATTGAGCGCAGCCGTATTTTACACAAAGCCGTTGCCATTTTACGTGAGCGTAATGACGAGCTGGCTGCATTGGAAGTGGCAGATACTGGTAAGCCCATTCAAGAAGCTATCGCGGTTGATATAACAACAGGTGCCGATGTTCTTGAGTACTACGCGGGCCTTGCTCCAAGTCTACAAGGTGAACAGCAGCCACTCAGCGACGATCAGTTTTTCTATACACGTCGTGAGCCATTGGGCATTTGCGCGGGTATTGGCGCTTGGAATTATCCAATTCAAATTGCGATGTGGAAGTCGGCGCCAGCACTGGCTGCGGGCAACGCAATGATCTTCAAGCCATCAGAAGAAACACCATTAACGGCGCTTAAGCTCGCCGAAATTTATTCAGAAGCGGGCATGCCAGATGGCGTATTTAATGTCGTGCAAGGGGATTACCGAGTAGGACAGATGCTAACGGCGCATCCTGATATCGCAAAAGTGTCATTCACGGGTGAGTCAGGCACCGGTAAAGTCGTCATGAGTGACAGCGCTAAGACACTAAAACAAGTAACGATGGAGCTTGGTGGTAAGTCTCCACTGATTATTTTTGATGATGCGAAGTTAAACGATGCCGTTTCTGCGGCCATGGTGGCGAACTTCTACACCCAAGGTGAAGTTTGTACGCACGGTACACGCGTATTTGTCCATGAAGGTATTTATGACGACTTTATCGCACAACTTAAAGCCCGAACCGAGCTGTTAGTCGTCGGCGATCCGCTTGATGAGAACACGCAGATTGGCGCGCTAATCTCTAAAGATCATGAATCGAAAGTTTTAGGAGCGATTGAAGCAGCGAAAGCGAGTGGCGCGACGTTACTGACTGGCGGCTACAAAGTAACAGACAATGGCCTAGCTAATGGTAACTTTGTTGCTCCAACCGTATTTGTTGATTGCGATGATGATATGAGCCACGTTCAACAAGAAATCTTTGGCCCGGTAATGTCAGTTCTGAAATTCCGCGATGAGTCGGAGGTGATTGCGCGTGCAAATGGCACCGATTATGGCTTAGCGGCAGGTGTATTTACTCAAAACCTATCTCGTGCGCACCGTGTGATCCATCAAATTCAAGCGGGTATTTGTTGGGTGAACACATGGGGTGACTCACCTGCGGAAATGCCAGTTGGCGGCTACAAGCAATCAGGTGTTGGCCGTGAAAACGGAGTTGAGACCCTTAAGCATTACACACAAACGAAGAGTGTTCTGGTTCAGCTAAGCGACTTCGAAAGCCCTTACAAATGATACTACTCATAGTAGATAACTGACCACTTTAGCTTGTTAAAATGCTCGATAACTACGTTGTCAATTTTGATTGTAGGTTAACTACTTATCAAAATTTCCGCCTTGTTCTCAAGCATTTTTCCTACGCTAATTTCGTTCACTTATCTAGGGTGATTAGTATTAACTCCTAGGAGAATAAAAATGCAACAACACTACGATTACATCATCGTCGGTGCGGGTTCGGCCGGCTGTGTGCTAGCGGATCGCTTAAGTGAAAGTGGTCAAAATTCGGTCCTATTACTCGAAGCGGGTGGGTCGGATAAAAGTATTTTTATCCAAATGCCAACAGCGCTTTCTTACCCGATGAACACTGAAAAATACGCGTGGCAGTTTGAGACGGTTGAAGAGCAAGGGTTGGATGGTCGCCAACTTCATTGTCCTCGCGGAAAAGTTCTGGGCGGTAGCTCATCTATCAACGGCATGGTTTACGTTCGCGGACACGCTTGTGACTTTGACCAGTGGGAAGAGGAAGGCGCGAAAGGCTGGAATTATCAGTCGTGTTTGCCTTATTTCCGTAAAGCAGAGTCTTGGATTGGTGGTGCTGATGAATATCGGGGCGATCACGGTCCAGTCGGCACATGTAACGGCAACGATATGAAGCTCAATCCACTGTACCAAGCTTTTATTGATGCAGGCAAAGAAGCGGGCTACCCAGAAACAAAAGATTACAACGGTTATCAGCAAGAGGGCTTTGGCCCAATGCATATGACCGTCGACAAAGGCGTACGCGCTTCGACCTCTAATGCATACTTAAGCCGCGCTAAAAAACGCAAAAACTTCACCCTAATGAAGAGGGTGACGGTTCATCGAGTTTTATTAGAAGAAACTGGTGCAGAAGGTAAGAAAGCGGTAGGCGTTGAATTTGAAAAGTCAGGTTCAATTCAGCAATGTTTTGCGAATAATGAAGTGATTTCGAGTGCGGGTTCGGTTGGCTCCGTTCAGCTGTTGCAGCTTTCAGGCATTGGCCCTAAGGCAGTATTAGAAAAAGCGGGCATTGAGGTGAAACACTCGTTGGAAGGGGTAGGTAAAAACCTGCAAGATCACTTAGAAGTGTACTTCCAATATCACTGTAAGCAACCTATCACGCTCAACAGCAAATTAGGCTTGGTGAGCAAGGGCTTGATTGGCACTGAGTGGATATTAACTCGCAAAGGCCTTGGTGCTACTAACCACTTTGAATCGTGTGCGTTTATCCGCTCTCGTGAAGGACTAAAGTGGCCAAATATTCAATATCACTTCTTGCCAGCGGCAATGCGCTATGACGGGCAAGCTGCTTTTGATGGTCATGGTTTCCAAGTGCACGTCGGACCTAACAAGCCAGAAAGTCGCGGGTCGGTCGAAGTTGTCTCTGCGAATCCGAATGATAAGCCGAAGATTGAGTTTAACTACATTTCCACTGAACAAGATAAGCAGGATTGGCGTGATTGTATTCGCCTTACTCGCGAGATCCTCAATCAGCCAGCCATGGATGAGTTTCGTGGGGATGAGATCCAACCCGGTCTGAACATCACAACGGATGAACAGATTGATGAATGGGTGAAGCAAAACGTCGAGAGTGCTTACCATCCATCTTGTACCTGCAAAATGGGCGCAGATAATGACCCATTAGCCGTCTTAAATGAGCGATGCCAAGTACGCGGTATTCAAGGCTTGCGTGTGGTGGACTCTTCTATTTTCCCAACCATTCCGAACGGTAATTTAAATGCGCCAACGATTATGGTGGCAGAACGCGCCGCGGATATGATTTTGGATAACGCCCTAGAAACGTCGAACAACGTACCAGTTTGGATTGCACTGGACTGGCAAGAGATGCAACGAATGCATCCGCCAAAAAGAGATCTCGATTCGATCTCATAAAATGAAAAAGTCAGTAATCATTACAAGGAATTCAACATGTCTAAGATGACAAAAATCTTCTCAACAATTGCACTAAGTACTTTAGCAACAGGCGCTTACGCCAACCAATGTGAAACGGTTCGTTTCGCAGATGTAGGTTGGACTGACATCACTGCGACCACTGCCGTTACATCAGAGTTACTTAAAGGGTTGGGGTACAAAACGAAGACTGACCTTCTGTCTGTGCCTGTAACTTACTCCTCTATGGCTAATGGCGATATCGACATTTTCCTAGGTAACTGGATGCCAACGATGGAAGGTGATATCGCGAAATACCGTGATGCAGGTACTGTTGAAACCGTACGCGCGAACCTCGTTGGCGCAAAGTACACGCTAGCGGTTCCAAAATACGTTTATGACGCAGGCGTAACCAACTTCGCTGACCTAGTAAAACATGCCGACAAATTTAAAGACCGCATTTACGGCATTGAACCAGGAAACGATGGCAACCGCTTAATTCAGTCAATGATTGATAGTAACGCATTCGGCCTAAAAGATTTCAGCCTAGTTGAGTCCAGTGAAGCTGGCATGGTGTCTCAAGTATCACGTGCCGCACGCCGCAATCAATGGATTGTGTACCTAGGTTGGGCGCCGCACCCAATGAATAGTAACGTTGAAATGGAATATCTAGCGGGTGGTGATGACTTCTTCGGTCCTAACTACGGCGGCGCGAACGTCTACACAAACGTACGTAAAAATTACCTCGCTGAGTGTCCAAATGTAGGTCAGCTAGTGAAAAATCTAGAGTTTAACCTAGAAATGGAAAATGAACTGATGGAAGCGATTCTTAACCAGAAACAGAAGCCATCAAAAGCAGCGCAAGCATGGTTGAATGCAAACCAAGAGCAAATTGAAGCGTGGCTAGAGGGCGTGAAAACGGTGGATGGCCAAGATGCGCTAACAGCTATTACAAACTACTTAAAAACAAACGCTTAATAAGCAGTATTTGAGCTCGTTTTTTTAAAAGAAAGTGGGCAGTTTTGCCCGCTTCATTAACACAAAGGTTTTATTTTGAATTTTATTACGGACAACAAACTACCGTTGGGCCAATGGATGGAAACTGGCGTCGATTGGTTAACCATCAATGCATCGGGTTTTTTCGATGCAATCTCTATTACACTTGAAACGATCATTCTTTTCGTGGTGGACATTTTTAAATGGATGCCACCTGCAGCGCCAATCATTATGACGGCGGCAATTGCTTGGTTCTTACATCGCAGCATTCCTCTTGTCGTATTTATCGTGTTGGCCTTACTCGCAATTCTCAACCTTGGTTACTGGCAAGAAATGCTGGAAACCTTTGTCCTTGTGTTTGCAGCGACAACGATTTCCGTATTAATTGGCGTGCCGTTGGGCATTATGGCGGCGCACCGTCCTTGGTTATACACCTTGTTGCGGCCAATACTCGATTTAATGCAGACCGTCCCGACATTCGTTTACCTAATTCCAACCTTGGTTCTGTTTGGATTGGGTATTGTCCCAGGTCTAATCTCGACCATCATTTTCGCTATCGCTGCGCCAATTCGATTGACGTACCTCGGCATTATTAAAGTGCCGGAGGAGCTACTTGAAGCGGGTAAAGCATTTGGTGCCAGCCGCATGAAGCTACTGTTTAAGGTGGAGTTACCTGCGGCATTGCCAAGTATTATGGCTGGCGTTACGCAGTGCATTATGTTGTCTCTTTCTATGGTGGTCATTGCGGCGCTTGTTGGTGCTGATGGGCTTGGTAAGCCAGTCGTACGTGCACTGAATACGGTAAACATTTCACAAGGTTTTGAAGCTGGTTTAGCGATTGTACTCGTTGCCATCATTCTTGATCGCTTGTGTAAAGCACCAAACCAGAAGGAGGCATAATCATGGACGCTATTACTATTAAAAATCTTGATGTCGTTTTTGGTCAGCAACAAGCACAGGCGCTAGCACTACTAGATCAAGGGAAGTCTCGACAAGAAATCATTGATGAAACTGGCCAAGTGGTTGGGGTTGATAATGTTTCGCTGAACGTGAAACAGGGTGAGATCTGTGTCTTGATGGGGCTTTCGGGCTCGGGTAAATCAAGTTTGCTGCGAACGGTTAACGGGTTGAACGATATTTCTCGTGGCTCTCTGAAAATTAAAGACGGCGACGACATGGTTGAGCTCTCTAACTGTGACGAACAGAAGTTGCGCCACCTTCGTACTCACCGCGTATCCATGGTGTTTCAGAAGTTTGCATTGATGCCATGGTTAACGGTATTAGATAACGTTGCGTTTGGTCTAGAAATGCAAGGCATTGGCAAAGCAGAGCGCCGTAAAAAAGCGCGTGAACAGCTCGAAATGGTCGGTTTGTCTGAGTGGGAAACGAAATTCCCGCACGAGCTCTCTGGTGGTATGCAGCAGCGTGTTGGCCTAGCGCGAGCGTTCGCGATGGACACAGATATCTTGTTAATGGATGAGCCGTTTTCAGCGCTTGACCCATTGATTCGTGCTCAGCTTCAAGATGAATTGATTCTGCTTCAAGAAAAGCTAAACAAAACCATTCTTTTTGTGAGTCACGACTTGGATGAAGCACTTAAAATCGGTAACAACATCGCCATTATGGAATCAGGAAAGCTGATTCAACATGGCAAGCCAGAACAGATCATTCTTGCTCCAGAAAACGACTATGTGGCGGACTTTGTTGCTCACACTAATCCATTAAATGTGCTGAAGGGACGCTCCTTAATGCGTGACGATTTAGTTCGCGAAGATACGCGTGTTCTGATTTGCCCTGATAAAAATATTTGGGTGATACAAGAGAGCAAGGGGTTAAGTTTAGCGGATAAAGATAAATCGTTGATTCAATGGAAGAGCGACTCTTCGAACCTTGACGAAGTTAATGAAAACTCTCTGGTTCAGGTTAGCCCAGAAATCAGTATGCGAGAAGCGATTGAACTTAAACAGCGTTGCAATCAGCCTCTGCTTATGGTTGAAGATAATAAGCTGGTTGGTGTGTTAAGCGACAATGAGCTTTACGATGCATTGCTTGGTAATTTTAAGTCAGAGCAAGTTGCGTAAAGTTGACGCAGAACCAAGTAAAAAAGAGCCGCACATTAATGCGGCTCTTTTTAGTTTAAACAATGAGTTAAGTCGCTAAGCTAAGACAATGGTCGACTATAGAGTCGTAATTACGTCATCCACTGCAAGGCGTGCTTTTGGAAGACCATGATTATAATCTTCCCCATCTTTATGGTAGCCAATCGCCAGCGCAACTTCACAAATATGGCCCTCGAGCTCTTCTTTAAACTCTTCTCCAATCAGAGCCGGATCGACACCTTCCATCGGTGTTGAATCAATGCCTAGTCGTGCCAATGTGTGTAGTAGGTTGCCTAGTGCCAAATAGACTTGTGCTTTTGTCCAGTTTCCGTTGAAGCCATTTTCGTCCGTATTTGCATCGGCAAAAGCGTAAGCACCCATAAAGTTGTTGTACATCTCCGCTGGCAAGTGGCCAGATGTTACTTCTGCATCCACACGCTTCGCAAATTTCTCTTTAGTAAATTTAGGATCGTAAGCAAACAGAATCGTATGTGATGCGGCTTTCGCGTGTGGTTGGTTAAACTGGTGCATATTTGCAAACGTATTGTGGAAACGTTGCTTCGCTTCATCACTTTCAATAACGATGAATTTCCATGGTTGTGAGTTGATAGAAGACGCCGACAAACGCAGTGCTTCTTTGATTATCGCCATGTCTTCTTGAGAAACGCGCTTGGTTTCATCATATTTTTTTGCAGTGTAACGGTTATTTAGATCGGTAATGATTTGATGGGACACGTTTATATCCTCTTTATGTGATGACAGATGAGGATGCACTAGCATCGACAACCATGCGTACCTCGAATATGGGTTCATGATAATGGATATTTTTTCATTGATAAGAGGGTGTTTATTTAAATCACTTTTTACTTTTTGTTGAAAATCGATGTGAGTTGATCGATTTGAAACTTAAAAGTCCTTATTTGGAAGCTTTTATTTGATATTAAATTAAACTCATATTGAGGCGTAGGGGAAAGCAAAATGAACGTGATTGAAGTTTTTAATGATAGCTATGAACGTTGTACTTCAGATCAGGAGTTTTTCGACTTGTTCTACAAAAATTTATGGTCGAAAAGCGCCAACTTTAGACAGAAGTTTGACGGTATAGACATGCACCAACAAGTGAGAATGCTTAGAGGGTCTATCGTGTTTTTTATGATGGCAGATACCTCGACCGAAGCGCACAAAATGGTGGAAAAGTATGGGAAAAAGCATGCAAGTGCAGATATTGGTATAGAGCCGCAGGATTTTGATGTTTGGCTTGAGAGTTTGTTAGAAACGGTTCGGCAGTGTGATTCTGGGTACGATGCCGATGTTGAAACCGCTTGGCGAACATGCTTTAAAACGGGCTTAGAAGTAATGAAACAAGAATGTGATAAAGAAGATGGGCACATCCTTAAAGCGAGTACCAAATAAGGAAGTAACGTGAGCGGTCGTTACTTCCTAGGGGCAAAATCTTACTTATCTTGTGTCTCTTTATTCTTTTTCACCGCTTCGGCGATATCACTGACAGCTTCGACAAGATTGATCGGCATTGGAAAAATAATAGTGGATGTTTTGTCTGTAGTGATTTCAGTGAGTGTCTGCATGTAACGTAATTGCAGTGCATTCGGTGCTTCGTTGAGCATTTGCGCTGCTTCTTTTAATTTATTTGAAGCCTCTAACTCACCAGTAGCGTGAATGATCTTCGCCCTACGGTTACGTTCTGCTTCTGCCTGACGGGCTAGGGCTCTGACCATGCTGTCATTTAAATCAACATGTTTGACTTCAACCGTAGCAATCTTGATTCCCCAGTCATCAGTCTGTTGATCGAGAATGGATTGTAAATCCTTATTGAGGCGTTCTCGCTCTGATAGCAATTCATCGAGTTCATGCTGACCCAATACCGAGCGCAGCGTGGTTTGTGCTAGCTGGCTGGTAGCATCGCTGTAGCTTTCAATATTGTTAATCGCCATTTGAGGATCGACTACGCGAAAATAAACGACCGCGTTGACGCGCACAGAAACGTTATCTTTGGTAATTAAATCTTGTGTCGGCACATCCAAAACGACAGTACGTAAATCAACCCTCACCATTTGCTGAATAAATGGGATAAGGATGATCAAACCAGGTCCTTTGACTTCTTGAAATCGACCAAGAAAGAACACAACCCCACGTTCGTATTCTCTCAAAACCTTGAACATTTGGGTCGCTAGTGCGAACAGCAGCACCACGATCACCGCAACGGTATAGAGCATCATAAAGCGCCTCCTATTTATTTTGGCGGTCATCAGGCATCACAGTTAAGGTCAGCCCTTTAACATTAACAATGGTGACGTGATCACCTTGTTTGAATTGTTGATGGTCTTTGGCTTTAGCTCGCCATAACGCACCGTTGAGTTGAACGCGTCCTTCGCCATCGATAAAGTCATCGCTTACCACAGCGACCTTCCCAGGGTAAGTCTCTAAACCCGTCGTTACACGCCGGCGGCGAATTTTGAGCAGCAGGCCGACGGTCAGCACGATTAGAGCTACGGAAAATATGGCAATACCAAAAATCAAAGGAAGGGCGATCTGGAACCCTGGTAACTCACTGTCCATGAGAAATATCGAACCGAGTACAAAGGCGACAACGCCGCCTAACCCCAAAATACCAAAGCTCGGACTGAATGCTTCCGCTATCATTAGTGCAATACCGAGTAACAGCAGACCAAGACCTGCGTAGTTGACAGGCATCATTTGTAGTGCGTACATGGCAAGAAGCAGACAAATCCCACCTAGCACACCGGGTAAGCCAATTCCTGGGTTGTAAAATTCAAGAAGTAAACCGTAGATGCCGATGAGCATTAGAATGTAGGCAACGTTTGGATTGGTGATAACGGCTAACATTTCTGCTCGCCAATCTGGCGTTCTTTCAACCCATGTTGGATTTTCAAGTGACAATGTCACAGTGCGATTGTTTACTTTAACAGTTTGCCCATCTATGGCTTTGACTAAGTCCTCTGGCGAATTGGCGATGTAATCGATCACGTTTAATTCTAATGCTTCTGTTGCATCCAAGCTCGCCGCCTCGCTTACTGCTTTCTCTGCCCATTCTGCATTTCGTCCATGAAGTTTTGCTAAGCCTTTAATGTAGGCTTTGGCGTCGTTAATTACCTTTTTCTCCATTGCGGTTTTAGCGGGAACTTTTTCTGAGCTTTCGTTGGTTCCTTCTGGCGTTTCTTCCGCGTTTTGATCTTTGCCATCATCCGATGAAGGAGGTTGAGGCGCACCACCTAACGCGACGGGCGTTGCAGCTCCGAGGTTTGTCGCTTCAGCCATGGCGGCTACGTGACTAGCGAGCAAGATGTATGTTCCGGCACTGGCGGCTCTAGAACCAGATGGGCCGACCCAAGTCGCAATGGGAGTCGAGGAGGTGGTAATCGCGTGAATAATATCTCGCATTGCGCTATCTAAGCCGCCTGGTGTGTCCATCTCTAAGATCACTAAACTGACACCGTTTAGTTGAGCTTCTTCTATTTCAC
Source organism: Vibrio sp. 1580 (assembly GCF_033340055.1). NCBI lineage: Bacteria > Pseudomonadati > Pseudomonadota > Gammaproteobacteria > Vibrionales > Vibrionaceae > Vibrio > Vibrio sp. 1580. The sequence continues at coordinate 183,559 of NZ_JAWOVT010000008.1, read as the reverse complement.
GAGATAAATAGTCGCTAGTAGCAGGCCCTATAGCGCCTTTGACAGGAACAATCCAAACGGTATTCGCCAGTGCTTGACTGGCCATCAAGAGTAAAGGTAAGAACCATATCCATAGTCGTTTCATGCAGTCCTCCTTGTGTGGTCACAGGGACTTTTTGAAATCCTAATTCAAGTATATCCAAATAACTTAGAGATGCTTGAGTATAGGTTCTAATGAATAAGTTGCCGAGGCTAATTAGGAGACTACTTTTTTATATATAAACGCTGTGTGAGATAGTAAACTAAAGCAAATTATTGGTAATTGTGATGTTTATGTTTATTGTTCAGCGTTTGATTAAGTTGGCCGTTATCTGTGCCGTTTTCTTTACTATTTTCGATCTGATCTCCTATGGAGAGGTGACTTGGTTTCAACGGTTTTTGGCTTTTCTACACTAAACTCAGATTTCAATACGTTAGCTACTCATAAGGCGATAGGTTTCTTCCTATTCGCCTTATTACTCCCTCTTCAACCAAAGCCTTAAACAAAGCAATACTTAACTCGTTTTTTCAACTTCCTGTCGGTGGAAAAAACGCCAAAATGCAACTAAATTCATATCAATGACAAGTTTAAGGTATGTAGTTGATGAGGCAATTCAGCGCAATCGCACTAGCTGTTGTAACACTCATTTTGAGCCAAACAACAACCGCAAGAAACGCGAAGATGTTAGGTGATATCTCCCTAGTTCAGCCCATACAGGGTGATCCTAATGTGGATATTAAGCTAGCGAGAATTGGCTGGCATCTCTTCCGCGATCCTCAATTATCGTCAAATGGTAATGTCAGCTGTGCGACATGCCACAATCTGCAAACCAATGGCGCTGAAAATACACCTGTCTCTACGGGGGTGAAAGGTGATGGAATTAGAAATTCTATAACAGTGTTTAATGCAGCGTTAAATTATCGTTTTTTATGGGATGGTACGGAAAACACCTTGATGGCTCAGATTGATGGTCCAATCCATAATCCAATGGAAATGGACTCAAACTGGCAAACAATAGAGCAATATGTAAAAGAGAGTGAACATTATCAAGCTCTATTTAATCGTGACGGTGAATTGCCGATTAACGTTCATAATATCAAGTCCGCTATTGTGGAGTTTGTTGAAGGGCTGCAGACGCCTGGCGCACCATTCGATGCTTACTTATTGGGTTACACGCATGTACTGAGTGAACAGCAAATCAGAGGTTGGAAAACATTTCAGACTTCAGGTTGTGTGCAGTGTCATCAGGGCAAAAATATCGGCGGAGCGATGATCCAAAGGTTCGCCTATTTCAAGGATAAGCCAGTAGTAGAGGACTCGGGCAGGCAACTCGTTACGATAGAAGATGAAGAGCGATTCTATTTTAGAGTAGCCAGTTTACGCAATGTCGCGCTAACGAGTCCTTATTTTCATAATGGGCAAGTCGATAAGTTATCCGACGCGATACAAATCATGGCTAAAACCCAGCTCGGTATAACGATGAACGATGAGAATGTCGCGGACATTGAAGCATTCTTGCAGTCGTTGACAGCACCTAGACCCATAATTTTAGAGGTGTTGGAAAATGAATAAATTCAAACTGATCAACTTTTGCTTTTTTATTGGGATACTGACGTGCTGCACACTGGCGTATATGTCGTATATGAATTCAAAAAACGCTCAAGAATTTCATGCAGGGCTAATGAATATCGGACATGAGTTGATTGAAGAGCGTGATGTTATCGTGAACCGATATGCCGTTGAAGATAGGAAAAACTATGAGTTAACAACATCTTTAGTAGAGATAGAAATCGCAGCACAGGCACTGTTGGAATCATCAAAGGCATCAGTTTGGTTTCCCGTGACACCCAATCGTATAAAAGTTAGGGATACGCTTGAACAGTTTAAGGAGCGAGTGCTTCAAACAACGTTGAAGCTTGATATGTTAATTGGTGTTCAGGTAGAAAATCGGTATGCATTACTCATGTTGTTCAATTTATATCAGCAAGAGGTTTCTACCGAGAGCGGTCAATCATTGGGTGGCAGTCGTTATTTTGAATTTCTCAACCAGTTGCTTCTAACACAAACTGAAGTTGAGAGTGAAAAAGAAGCGAACTTCCTTAAACGGCTTCAAACGAGTGATAAAAGAATTGAATTGCTGACGAATGAACTGCTTGATCACACTTATATTGAGTTTGTCGAAAGCTCAGAGCATCGGTTACTCAATATTGCTCAAAGTGAGGCGCGTTTTACGTGGTTGTTTGTATTTATCGCGGTGATGTTTCTAGTTAGCGCGTTTGTTTATCAGTCACATCACCGAATGCATAACTTAAAACAGTTGAATCTTGAAATTGAAGAGGCGAGAAACAAAGCCGAGCGAGCGGCAAAAGCGAAATCAAATTTTCTTGCTGCAATGAGTCACGAACTAAGAACGCCGATGAATGGCGTACTAGGGCTTTCTCAAATGATTGCAGAAGAGACCAAAGAGCCGACGACGAAAGAGCACATTAGGGTTATTCTTGACTCTGGCCAGCATCTGATGACTATCCTCAACGATATTTTGGATTTTTCTAAAGTTGAAGAAAACAAACTGGAATTTGAGCAAGCTAAGTTTAAGCTCGATCAAGTGCTTTCTCCGGTGTGTAGCGCAATAAAACCACTTGTTGATGAAAAAAATATCGAGCTAATCTTGGAAAACGAGGTTTCTGAATATACTGAATTTACTGGGGATTGTGCGCGTTTACGACAGATCTTATTTAATCTCGCCGGTAACGCGGTGAAGTTTACCAATGAAGGGCATGTGCTGGTTAGAACCGAGTTAGATGAATCGAATCAGTTGTTGGTCATGTGCGTGAGCGACACCGGTATTGGTATTGCGCCAGACAAGCACGAGCATATTTTTAACTCGTTTGAGCAAGCAGACTCATCAACGACTCGAAGGTTCGGCGGAACAGGGCTTGGGTTAGCCATCGTCAAAAAACTAACCGATTTGATGGGTGGCCATATTACTCTGAAGAGTATAGAAGGCGTTGGAAGTCAATTTATCGTTGAGTTGCCGATTCCTTGGGTAGAATCTGCTCCGAAAAAGCAGCAAGAAGCACCGAAACCTCGCGCAAAATCACACCATTTAAAGATACTACTTGCTGATGATAACCGTGTGAATGCCATTGTGGCAAAAGGGTTTTGCGAAAAGCTTGGGCATGAAGTGGATGTTGCAGAAAATGGATTAATCGCGGTTAAAAAGGCGAAAGAGAACGAGTACGACCTGATCTTGATGGACAACCACATGCCCGAGATGAATGGTGTTGAGGCGACACGCGTTATCCGACAAGAGTTAGGTATCAAGACATTACTCTTTGCGTACACGGCAGACGTATTTCGTGAAGCTCACGATAGCTTTATTGAAGCAGGAGCAGACCATGTGCTTACAAAACCGCTACAGCATGAGAGCTTTTCAGACGCTCTCAAACAGTTTGCAGCCAGACTCGAACCGAAACGGAATCCGCCACTAACGAATGACAGCAATGTGCTTCAGTTGCAACGTAAGCCAATCGAGAACTTAAGGTTAACAGAGGAAGAACTCTCCCACTCAGGCATGTTTGCTTCTTTACGAGATGAGCCAGAAGCGCTCGATGAGCTGCTAAAAAGCATTATTGTCGATTTTGAGACATCTGTTGATGAGCTTATTGAATACTTTATGGCTGAAGACTTTGCTTCATTAGAGCTGACGTTGCACAAAACGAAAGGGATGGCACTGAACCTAAGTTTACCTATTTTGGCGAGCCAAACGGAGGCCCTGGAAACTCAACTTAAAGCCAACCAAAGTCCCGAGATTGAGCAGTTGCAGATGCTGATCAATCGGTTACAGGTCAACATCCATCAGTCTCATAGACTTTTGGATGATATCCAGAAGAACAATGCCGATCCTCAACAGATTTTATAGTCCCTGTGAGTGCGATGCTTTCCTTAACTCATTTTGTTGTGGTTTACTGTGGCAAGGACGGATAGTGTTGATTCGTCGTCGGAAAATCAGGGAGTTAGAATGAGTAAGCATTCCGCTTTAATCAAATGGCATCGTAAAGCTGGCGAAGAGTTTAGTGATAATAAGTATAGTAGGGCACACATTTGGCAATTTGATGGAGGGTTGCAAGTCCCAGCATCTCCATCTCCCCACGTAGTACCATTACCACTATCCGTAGAAGAAAATGTTGATCCAGAAGAAGCGTTTGTCGCGGCACTTTCTAGTTGTCATATGCTCGTTTTCCTGTCTATTGCAGCAAAGCGACGTTATGTTGTGGACAGTTACTTCGATGAAGCGGTAGGGGAGCTTGAAAAAGGCGAAAACGGAAAAGAGTGGGTATCAAAGGTAACGTTAAACCCTAAGATAACATTTTCAGGTGAAAAACAACCGACACCATCTCAATTAGAAAAACTGCACCACATGGCCCATGAGAATTGCTTTATCGCCAACTCCGTTAAAACAGAAGTGACAACGCTTATTGCGAATTAAGTGGAGCTCTTTATCAAAAAGCGCGGCCTATTGCGGAGTTATATTAAGCCAGCAGTCATCCTGCTGGCTCGTTCATCTAGACGACACCTTGCTCAATCATTGCATCAGCGACTTTTCTAAAGCCTGCAATGTTGGCGCCTAAAACTAAATTTCCAGGTTGGCCAAACTCTTTACTGGTTTCGTTTGCATTGATGAAAATATTTTTCATGATGGTTTGCAACTGACCATCCACTTGTTCAAACGTCCAGTTTTGCATGCTGGCGTTTTGCGCCATTTCAAGTTGACTGGTTGCAACGCCGCCTGCATTGGCTGCTTTTGCAGGCCCATAAGCTATGTCCGAGTCCACGATAATATTGGCAGCATCACGGGTGGTTGGCATGTTCGCCCCTTCACTAATCAAAATACATCCGTTTTCGATAAGAGCCAGTGCGTCGTCTGACGTTAATTCATTTTGAGTCGCACAAGGGAAGGCAGCATCAGCCTGATATCGCCAAACAGCATGTCCTTCATTAGGATAGTCGCCCTCTGGTGTGTATTCTGCTTCAGGGTAAGTTTCTAAATATTCTTCTAAGCTTGCTCTTTTCACTTCTTTCAGTTGTTTTAGGAGCTTAAGATCAATACCGTGCTCATGATAGATCGTACCTCGAGAGTCGCTGCATGTAACTGGCGTTGCTCCCATATGGTACAGTTTTTCAATGGCGTAGATAGCCACGTTGCCAGCACCAGAAACGAGACAAGTTTTCCCTTTCAATGAATCGTTGCGGTCGTTGAGCATGCACTCTGCAAAATAGACGGCGCCATATCCTGTCGCTTCTTTTCTGGCGAGTGAGCCACCCCAAAGCAGACTCTTGCCTGTAAGCACACCTTCGTAGCGGCCCGTCAATCGTTTGTATTGACCAAACATATAGCCAATTTCGCGCGCCCCGACACCGATATCGCCTGCGGGCACATCGGTGGTAGGACCGATGTGACGGTACAACTCGTTCATAAATGATTGGCAAAATCGCATGATCTCGCCGTCGGATTTTCCTTTAGGATCGAAGTTTGAACCGCCTTTGCCGCCACCGATAGGAAGGCCAGTCAGTGCGTTTTTAAAAATTTGCTCAAAGCCGAGAAATTTTATGATGCTCGCATTGACTGAGTGATGGAATCTCAATCCTCCTTTGTACGGCCCCAAAGCAGAGTTGAATTCAACTCGATAACCTTTGTTTACTTGTACATTTCCAGCATCATCAACCCAAGGAACTCGAAACATGATTTGACGTTCTGGCTCGACGATCCTCTGGATAATCGCTTGTTCCTTATATTTATTATTGCCTTCTATTACCGGCGCGAGAGAAGTTAATACTTCTTCTACCGCTTGGTAAAATTCTTTTTGCGCAGGGCTACTGTGTTGCAACGCAACAATAGTATCGTGTATGTATGACATAGATTTCTTCCTTGATGTGAATAAGCAATCAGTTTATATGAATGTATTTCCATTAAATAGTGATTTTGACCAAGATTCAATGGTTGTAGTGGTCTTTCCTGCGGATGAGAATGTGCAGCTTCTAACCCAGGCTGTGTTGGTTGAGATAGGTAGGGCTAGCTAAGTAAGCGGGTGGTTGAGTGATCAGTTTCACATATAACAAGCAGAAATCACTTTAGTCGATGTTGTTGTGCAGTTACGCAAATTGTTTATGTTAACGTCATGTTAAAATTTGTGTGTGTGATAACTTGTGAAAAGACAACTATATGGATGAGCTTAAGGTTCTGAACTCGTTTATTCAGCAGAATGGCCTACCAGCGTTTGGCCACCTTGATGGAATTCCAACATCGTTACAGCTAGATAAATTTACCTACCTCGATGAGATGGATAAGCCGGTATCTAAGTGGCGCCGTTACCGCGATTATAAGCAGTTTCAGTTCGTCAATTTGGTCACACCTAATTACGTCATTGGAGTAGCGATTGCTGATATACGGTATTTAGCATCCGGCTTTTGCTACCTGTTTGATATTAAAAAGAATAAGTTGATTGAGCAACAATGGTTGAAACCTTTTAATATAGGTTATCAAACTCAGCCTTCCAGTTGGTGCAGTCTTGCCCATCTTGCTAACAAAAGAGTTCAGTTTTCTATTAAGGATGGTATTTGGCACGTCCACTTTGTGACAGAGTCAGTCAATGCGGATCTCTATTTACGTCCAGAAAATATGAGTTTGCCATTAATGTTGTGTACGCCAACAGGTTATGCGGGTTGGACATATACTCAGAAGCACAATGCGTTAGCAGTAGACGGTAACTTGTTCATATTAGGAAAAGAGCAAGATCTTTCAGAGGTGGCTGCTGGTTACGATTTTTCCGCTGGGTACATGCGGCGAGAAACAAGTTGGCGCTGGGCGAGTATCAATTGCTTTGAGGATGACAGGCGTCTGGGGTTGAACTTGGCAGCTGGCGTTAATGAAACTGGCTATTGCGAAAATGTATTGTGGATTAATGGTCAGCGTCACTTTTTGCAACCTGTGCAGTTTCAGTTTTCACGAAGTGATGAAGGGCAAAAGTGGCATATTACGTCTGAAGATAAACGAGTTAACTTACAGTTCACGCCTTTGAATCGACGCTCAGAGAAGAAAAATTTTTGGCTTCTCAAAAGTAACTTTCGTCAGTACATCGGTTATTTCTCTGGCTATATTATCGATGGAAATGGCATCAAACATCAGTTAGAAGAAGTTATGGGTCTTACTGAAGATCACTATGCAAAATGGTAGAAACACAATGGATTGGACGCAGTTGATGGACCGCCCAGAATTACTTCTGATGATTCTGGCTCCAGTTTTCTTTTTCTGCATGCTTGCCGAATATTGGTTCGGACAAAGAAGAGGACGCTTGCCTGAAAGCGCGACGTATTACTTCCCTGAAGTAGCGTGTAATTTTGTTCTTGCGGGCTTACACCAAGCGACAGACATACTCACGGGTTTACTGATTGCTCAGTTGTATTTGTGGTGGTTTGATTGGCGTTTGTTTGATATCGAAATGAGCGTCTCAGCTTTTCTTTTACTTGTTGTCCTGCAAGATTTTTTCTATTACTGGTTTCATCGGGCTAGCCATCGTATTCGTTGGATGTGGGCCGCGCACGTTGTTCATCACAGTTCGGAAAGAATGAACTTCAGTACCGCCTTTCGTCAAAGTTTAATGTATCCGCTAGCGGGGATGTGGATTTTTTGGTTGCCCTTGGTGATTATTGGTTTTGAGCCAAAATGGGTTGTCTTCGTTGTGTTGTTTAATCTGGGCTTACAGTTTTTTGTTCACACCCAATCAATTCGTTCGCTCGGGCCACTAGAGTGGGTATTTAACACGCCGTCTCACCATCGCGTTCATCATGGTGTGAACCGTCAGTACATCGACAAAAATTATGCGGGTGTATTAATTATTTGGGATCGAATGTTCGGAACGTTTGAACCAGAGGTGGAAACGGTTCGGTATGGGGTTTCTAAACCTGTAAACAGCTTTAATCCCATCCGCGTGACGTTTGCAGAATGGAAAGACATGTTTTATGACGTAACTCGACCAAACTTATCATGGAAACAACGCTGCCGCCGTTTGTTCGCTCCGCCATCGGATTTTTATGAGTAAATTGAGATAAAGAGATTGGAGCGGGCAGCGGGAATCGAACCCGCATCATCAGCTTGGAAGGATGTAACACTAGTGAAAAATATATCGTGGTTTAACAATAAAAGCCTTATTAAATAATGTCTTGAGTCGGATTTTTCAATTTACATTTACACCATTTAATGCCATATTAAAGTTAACTATGGTACCAATTCATAGTTGTGAACAAGACACTTTTGGTACCTTTATTTTAGATATTAGGTATGAAGTGGCAACGTTATTAGCAAAATCTAAGAAGAAAAACTTATCCACTCGAGTTCACCCAGAGGCTCTCGATGCCTTCAATTTTTTTCATTCAATGGTGTTTAAGTTCGATAAAGTTCAGGTAGGTTTGGAAGCAATTAATGCGATTCAATGTGATCAAATTTACCGCGCTGTTTTATCAAAACCAGACCAACTTGAACTGATTTCTGGCTTCGAATTTTTCAGTTTTTCGTTGCAACATTTTAATCTTGATGATGCCGTGATCTTGATTGAAAGTGATCTTCAATCCAGGCAGATTTCGGATTTAGCTTGGAGAAGTGTGCTACGAGTTTTACTCTCATCTGTAGAAAATCAGTCGCTCGAAATCATGCGACAACATATCAATATTCACACGCCATCTCATTTGTTAAGTGATTACTTTGGGACTGATCACCTTACTCAAAAACAATTCGCTGAGTTAACCAATATGAGCGTGTCTGGATTAAAAAAACAATCGAAGTACAACCCCAAACCGCCGCAAAAATTTCAAGCTAAACCTGCGTTATTTGAACAAATGAAGGAGCGTTTTGGGAATGAATAACAACGGCGAAAAAAGTGAACAAAATCGTCGCAGTTTAATCGACGAATTATTTTATGGGTCACCTGAAAATCAGAGTACCATTGCGACCGAAGTGCTAAGGTTGATTGATATATTACCACACTCTTTCCGAGAAGAATTTATTGAAATCCAGTGGTTAATTTCCCAAGCCAAACACTTTCGAAAAGTGCATAGCACAGTATCACTCTCAACCATTCATCAAACTCTGCATAATCGCAAGCTAATCAGCAAACTTGATATCGCAGCATTTATTTCGTCAACCCTCACGCTTCTCTCGTATGATCAAAACAAGTTTGATTTCTATAAAGCTCTAACATTGATTGTCGTTATGAAGTTAAGCATAGCTGTACCTGGCGACCACCGTGATAAAATAAAGAGGTTATGCAATGAGATCAGACAGTATGCGACCGGAAATCGTCAACGACTGGTTCCTCTTTTACCAGCACCGGAACAGCATGATTTTCAATCATTGATTGAGTATTTTGATCAGCAAATCGAATCAGATACCAACATTGATAAACAGCAAGTTAGGCGACTTGGCTATTATCGTAATCCCTTTCGAGATAGTTACAATAACAGAGTAGGGATTAACCGTAAGATCGGTGCGCGTGAATTCAAACAAGGCCGTAATCTGACAATCTCAAAAGCGCAACCATTTGATGAGAGTGAAAACGAGCATCACGCAACCGTGATTGAACTGTCTTCAAAAATAAATGGCTCCGGTTGGCAAAGTGAGGATCAAGGGCAGCCAGAGCGTTCTTTATCACTAATTTCATCGAAAAACTTTGTGCAGCGGGATAAGTATCAAAATGCGATGCGAGCCCGAGCGATTAATAGCCGGATTGTAAAAAATAAGATGTCGCTGACGTGTAGTATTAACCAAGTAAGTGAATATGATATTCGCTGTGTCATGAGTGAGTGTATCTCTATTTTACGTGACAATAGTGATTACAAGCAGGTGGCGGCAGCAACGGTCATGTTGCTGATGATTTATACTGGCAACACTTTGGATGAGATAAACCAATGGAAAAGTGCTCGTTCTGATGGTTCTCGCCATATCATTGGTATTAAGCGCCGCTTCAATTTGCCTTCCGCTAAGAAGCTGGACAAACAATTAAGGTTTCTAGCCAAGGACTTTGAAGTCAGTTATGTGCTCCCACTGCCATTTAACCTCGTCTCTTCACTCAATAATTTCAATTTTTATGCCTCTACTGGTTTGGACGTCAAAACGGTATTATCGAATATAAAGAAAAAGTATCACTTATCGGTTACTTCATCATCGTTAGCGAACTTTATGAAGCAAACCATGATTGCGCAAAAAACTGATGTTTGTATTGCGGAGCTCATCAGTGCGCACGATCCGCAAAATGAACCCGCCCGGTATTATACCGCCATTAACACTAACGAATTTTTGAAGTGTTACTATCAGTATTGTGATTACCTGTCAGAGCTCAGCCAGTCAAACTATTTAGTTGATTTGGAGAAGTTCACGTCACAAGGTGTGCTTGGTTCCCCGTTTTTTCTGCAAACTGAATATCTGCAGTGGTTGTTCGAAAAACTAACCGATTTTTTCAGCTCAATGGACAATGATAAAGAAGACTGCTTTAGTGCCACTTACCACAATATGCGCGTTTTAGAGCTTCAGATCATTTTAGGTCTTGCCAGTGGATACCGCCCCGTGAACGATTGGTTCGGATCATTGAACGATATTCATATATCTACAGGTGAATATCGAATAGCGGACAAAGAGCGTGGAAAAAGTTCTGGTGGTCGAGTGGTTATTCTGCCGCCCATTGCGCTTACAAAGTTAAAGCAATATCTCCAGTTTTGTGAAGAAGCCGAGCTGTATCACAGTCGTTTTAAACCTAAACTCGCTCAGGCTTATATGGAAGCCCGTGGTGGTGAGCGAGCGTTTTGTTTTTATATTGGCAGAAATGGGGTAGAAGAAACCACCCCGTCGTCTTATGCGGAGCACATCGACAGTATTCTTCCGCTTCCTCCCAACTGGACACGACACTACCTACGATCATATCTGTATTCAATCGGTGTTCATGATGAACTGATCGCCGCATGGCTGGGGCATCAATACGCAGAAATACTGCCTTTTAGCCAGTTCAGCCAACTCAATCGGCACCAGCTCACAACCATCTCCAACGACTTGCAATCGCACCTTTGTATGCTGTTAGGCGAGGAGGAAGTATGACATTCCTGACCGGTGAATTACGGAGAGAAAAAAGTCGCCTTGAGCATATCGAAAAGGTAAAGCAAAAAGCGGACAAGCTATTTGACGAGGCGTTTCCTTCTCCAGAAAGCATAATCAGTGAAGAGGTGTTTATTCAAGGTTGGGAGCAGTTTGAACAGTCACTATTAAACGTGTTCGGCCCGCAGAAAGACTTCCGACAAGGATTTAAATATGGTGAGTATCGTGTTAATGCCAACAAAAAAAAGCATGGCTGGCCATACTCTCCACCATCAACGATTATCACCAATCGTCCACCAACCCAAACACGTGATAAAAAATGGTTAGTATCTTCCTGGGCTATATATGACCAATATGCGACATGGAGGGATACGCACCTTAATGTCGATCTACAGGATGCTTCACTTCGCTACCAAAGCTTGATGCTCTCGTTGATCTTTGAGTCAGGTCAAATGAGTATTGATGTGGTCAATGCTTTTCATCATGCAATTATCAGCCAGCAGCCTCTGTCTCTGCAAAGGGTCAGTTGTTACACCTACCTAACTCTGCTTCTGGACAATGAGAACCTTAATACCAACGCAGAAATTGATGGTGAACGTGTCACTCAATATCACTGCTACCTGTCACTACATACACTGGCCCAACTCAACCTTTGGCAAACGACGGATCTTTCGGAATGGTCTGCGCCAGAAACAGCGCGAGGAATATACGCAATACTCACTAGCCATTTCAGTCAGGTAGATAAGTTACCATCAAATTTGGCAACATTTTGTCGAGCGGCGGCGAGTTGGTATGAACGTCATTACAATGTCACAATCAGCCAAGCACTTATTGAGTTCCGAATGGGGCGAACGCGATCTTATTCACTTCCACTGTCCAACTTAAAGCAAGTACTGTCGCCTACTCTCAATATGCCTCAGTCATCTTCATTCTATGATTTTAATGATCCTATTTCCTTACCGAAAGGCAGGGAAACATCAACAAAAATAACAAACGCTCCCCGTATTAAAGATTCGGAATTCTATGAATTGGTGTCGATACCGTTTAAGACAACGCAAGGACAGAAAATCAGCGCGCAAAAACTTGCTGAAGACTTGTCTGTACTGGTTGACTCCTATTCTATGTCTGATTGGCAAGCCTGCTTTGTCAATTGGCTTAGGTTCAAGCTTGAGACTTGCACGTCCTCAACCGTCAATAGTTACCGGACAACGCTTATCAAAGATTGGGTGTTTATGAATACTGAATTCACCATAGACAATACGTTGAACGAGGGAGCTTTAGAAGAAATCTATGAAGAACAAATTAATCGGCATAAGAGTCCAAAGTCACGCAAGAACTTTGCGGCTCGGTTAAAAGATTTTCATCGTTACACCTTTTCATTCCTAAACCTTCCAAGACTCAGTGACGATTTCTTTCACTGCGACAGTACTCAAAAGCACACACGTGCAGGTTTTATTGATGAACACGTTTTTGGTGCGCTGATCAAGCATATTCAAACACTTGACGATATCAATGTGCTCGATCGATTAGCGTTGCAGTGTATCTGCATTATGTCCTATCGGTGTGGGTTAAGAATTGCTGAGTTATACAAATTGCAAATGGGCAATATTAGCCATTGTGATCAGATTTGGGTAGAAGTGCGTCCGAACCAATTCGCCAATAACAAAACCGCGAGCAGTTTGCGTAGAGTGCCTGTGCTTCCTCTTTTACTGGAGCAAGAGAAAGAAATTTTTAATCAATACTTACGACAAAAAAGAACCTTATCAAAATCTCAGTCTTCCCCACTTTTCACTCTTGGAGAGGATCCCAATGCCCCCTTTAATCTTAAAGCGGTGTCGAATTACGTGGGAAGCTTTCTGAAGATCGCATCGGGGCAGGAGCATTGGGTGTTCCACCACTTGAGACACTCATGTTTAAGCCGCTTACAACTGATGTTAGAGCTTGAAAATGCATATGAAATTTTGCCCTATGCATACCCATATGATCAAAAGCAAAGTGCCGATATCCAACAGTTGCTATTTAAAGGAACCTCATTAAAGGGATATTGGGAAATTGCAGCCTTTGCTGGCCACGAAGATCCGGAGATGACGTTCAGCCATTATTTTCATTTCAGTGATTTACTCGCTTCACCCCATAAAGCCGATTATCTACGATCACTATCGCTGCACGAAGCAACCCAGTGCGGTTTGCTATCTCACGACCGCTACTGGAAAATGCGCAAGCGTAACAATGAACAAGTGTTGTTGGCTCACGCGGCAGCCCCGCTATACAAAAAGCTCAATGTTCAGCTGGTATCAGCGTCACCTGACCAAAATGAGCAATGCTATCCAAGTCTCTTGGATCACAAAGCGGAGAGTTTTTCAATTGAGTTGTGCTATCAAGTACTTGATGCTATTGCCAGTGGTCAATCGGTTGATAGATTGGCGCTTGAATATCGTATCTCATCAAGCATTGTTGAGCAGTGGGTTGATAACGCGGAATACCTAAAATCCCTATCAGCCAACCCCACGGGGAATAACGTGGGGCAAAGCCGTCTGTTCTCTACTATTCGGCAACATAGTCTGGTACCTGGGAGATTGAAAACCAACAAAGAAAAAGAGTATGTGCGTAAATTCAATGCTAAGCTGCGTAATCACTACAAGCATCATCAACAACAGTTCACCGAACAGATGCAATACTTCTTAACTCATTGTACCGCCAGTCAATCGGGTGTGACCTTTAATCAACCTGAACTACTTTCGAGTTTTATTGATGCGTTTTCCTTTGCGATCCCCAAAGCGCATTGGCGGGTGGTGACTCTGTACATGCGATCTAGTCGATTACAGAAAGAATGGAAAGCAGCCTACGCAGGAATAAAGACCATCGTGGGAGAAGCGGGGACAACAACGGGGCGAACAGGCCATGGTTCGGTCAGGCTTGAGCTTATTAGTCCTGATGAAGAAACAATGACCGCTAACAACGAGCTGAGTAAATATTCATCACATCTACTTGTATATATTTTATTTTTTACTTTTGTCATGGTTAGAAAAGCATAAAGTTTAATTTTTGCCGCAAATATTAATAAAACGATGGAGCAACAATGTGAATCCACTGCTACGTATTTCGGAGCAATCAGCCACCGATTCCGGGAATCCCTGGACACCCATTCCGGCTATTTTTCAAGAAAGTTGTCGAATTGGTAACGTTACTGTGGGAGAGTAATAAAGTCTCATACTAAAATGGCTGAGATCTCATCGGTAAACTGCCTTTTCAAAAGCGTTTATACCCGTGCGACCTGAAGTCGTATGAAGCGTTGTTCTGTGAAGCTTCTTCCTCAGCAGCCCCATCGCTGACTTCAGAGTAAACCAGATGTATAGTTGAGCAACGTGTTGTGCTATAAATATCTAGTACCACTTTTAGCGAGAAGTGGATTGTGAGTAAAAACAGTTTCCAATAGAATTGTTGGTTGATGATATGCAAGCTGATGAGATAGAAAAAGTTCTTACGAAATTTCCATGTCTAAAATCTGAACTCAGAGATGTTTTTTGCTCAGAAGAGTTGGGGATTAAGTGGTTAGCATCACACATTCCTGCTTTAGGAGGCTTAACCCCAGTAGAAGTTGTTCAAAAAGGCGATTTGAAATTAGTTTTAATGACACTGAATAAAATTAAAGATGGGGATTATTCATAGAATTCTTAGTGGTCAAATACCTCCGGTCACCACTTTGCCTAAGAGCCCCTATGGTAATCCTCTATTTTCTAATTTAGCAAAGTGTGTAACAAGCTATTGGGACAAACTTGTACAAGGGTCTCTTGCATAAATGTACTGAAAACACTTTTTTCTCGAAATGTGTTTAGCTACAGTAAAACTGCTCTAGAACAAGAACATTAGATAAACATGTACTTGGGGATGTCAAAACGCCTAGACAATGCTTGTATATGACTAACTGTCAATTTTCTTTCACCTTTTAAAATTAGCGACACTAAGGATTTACCGCCAATCTCCGGCAAATCGCTCAGTTTTAAACCATATTGATCAATTATTACTGACAACATAGCTCTGCCTTTATCTAGCGAGTCTATGTGGTCATTAAATTTTTGAAATAACGCCGACTTATCTTCGTAGCGTTCAATAACAGGAAACAATAAATCAATCAGCGTTTTGTTGGCATCGTAATCCGTTACCAGTTCATCCATTAACTCTATCAATTCATGATATTGTTGTTCAGATCTAATCCCAGCCAACCACGGCATTTTCGAGTTAATCTCAATAGATAATTCTTTAAGCGACTTAATATCCACAATCCATTCACCCTTTAGATGAGCACATACAGAATATAGTATATGTATGCGTACCAGTTTACAATTTGTAAACATAACCAAAGGGCAATCTTCCTCCTAATAAGTCGCGCAACAGTAATCACAAGTCAGTGGCATCTCTTCTGACTCATTAATTGGATGGTACGCCCCTCCTATCCACTAAACTCGATAGTATTGAGGAAAGGGAAAAGGTGACCATCATGCTTAACACACATATTATCGGTATCGACTTAGCAAAACATGTTTTTCATCTTGTCGGCCACGATTTATCAGGTCGAGAGACTTTTCGCAAAAAATTAACCAGACAGAAAACACTGCAATTACTCTCTGTTCATAAACCAGTCATTTTTTAACTTAGTAATGTGAAGGAAAAACGTACATGAATATTGAAGAGCGCAAATGAGTTAGAAGTAGCTTTGAAATGGTGAGAATGATGGCTTACCGAGCCACACTGAGTGTTTCCTACTGCAAGTGTTAGAGCGTAATTATGTGTCACTGAACAAGAAATCTTAACACAGGAAGCTGACATAGTGTCTCAGATGATTGTTCAAGAAATGGATACAGAGCAACGTGGCCTATCTTTAGAAAGCACGAAAACCCTATATTTAGAATGAGTTATTGAATATTCAAATATTGACCCCATCTTTAAATTGAATTTATGAGAATTACTGCAAGTAATGACATTTTATCAAAAATCAAAAATCAAAAATCAAAAATCAAAAATCAAAAAGGGAAAATGAGTGTTAGACATTTTTAAAGAGAAAATTA
Organism: Vibrio sp. 1580; assembly: GCF_033340055.1. Classification (NCBI taxonomy): domain Bacteria; kingdom Pseudomonadati; phylum Pseudomonadota; class Gammaproteobacteria; order Vibrionales; family Vibrionaceae; genus Vibrio; species Vibrio sp. 1580. Next base: position 167,337 of record NZ_JAWOVT010000008.1, on the reverse strand, counting down.
CGTGGGTACTAATTGGAGCAATTACCATTCCTACTGGGGGATTCTTTGGAGCTAAGCTATACCAAAGCTATCTGAAAAAAACGGGTACATCAGCAATTCAAGGTGTAGCCGACCGCGAAGCACAAAATGTTTTTGCTGCTTGTATGTCAGCGGTGGACTTAGAAAGTTATAGCGACATGAAAGACTGTGACCGTTACTACCTTGAATATTTGCCTGAGAAAACATCGCCTGACTACAGGGAAAAAACGATAGAGTTTGAAAAGCTTCAGGTGGATCAGGAACTGGTAAAAGCCTATTACGATAAAATCGTCTTATTAAGAGCGGAGTTCGAACTCGAGCCCTACGAGCCATTAGATGAGCTGTCAAATGGAAAGATCACTGTTGGTCAGTAATTGAGCTCATCGCTTGCACTGACTATGGGCTGTACTTTCGCATAGACAATCCAAATTCCAAAATAAGTAATCTGATGTATATTAAACTGATGATATTCAGAAGTTTGAGTTGGAATTTGATACTAGATACGAAGATCGGGCTGTCAGTTCGCGAGGATTTTTGTTGGAGAAATTCCCCATCGAGTCAGCTACTTCGTTAGAACTGGATGATTATGTGATAGGAACGGGCACATCGTCATTTTGTGCAGTGTTGAAGTAAAGACTAAACCATGAGTCAGTATTCAGGGTTCGACTGCGCTGAAGTTTGGGATCTATTTTGGGAGAACAGAATCCGACTCGGACAAAAAGTTCCGACATACGACGAAATTTGGCGAGTCGGTCGAAGCTTGGCATGCCAATGCTTGCCATAAGTCTCATTGTATAAAGCCGAGAAGAATGTTGATGTCTGGTTGCTACCGATACTGGAGGCTTATCTGCATCAATCTTGGTTGGAAATAGATGAGAAGCTGGTTTGGGCGCTGAGGTATATACCAAGGAACGCTCGAAAATCACCACAGAGAAAATCGAAGAAAGACAGGACCTTAGATGGCATCTATGAAAAAACTTGATGCTTAAGGTCCAGCCTATAAATATGCACTTAGTTTTAAATAAAGACGATTTATATAAATTAATCTCTTATTTAAATCGTAAAATTTTGTATTGACAATATGAGCATGATTGCAAATCAAGTATATATCATTCTGTTTTCTCGATCAAAAATCAATTTGACTTTAAATTGACCTGTTTTTGTTTGAGTATTGAACATATTTGCTGGTAACATTATCCCAACTTATGAATTAAAGCGTATTCTATACTCCTGTAAAAATGGAAAACGTAAAATCATAAATAATATCATGTAAACTTAATAAATACTTTAACCTCCTCCTTTGAGATAATAATCTAATTTATTTTCTACTTGTCGAATTTGTTCGTCACGGGAAGTTATTTTTATAATTTATTCTTTAACTAAAATTTTATAGGTATATAAGTTGGAAAAATTAAAATCTACTCAGTCTGGCAATAACAAGAACAAATTTACTAAACTTTGCGTAGCTGCTATAGCTCCTTTTTATCTATTAGCAAATCCCGGAATATCTATTGCAGCAACAGACAATTTACTAGCTGTAAACGACTACGTTGAAATAACAGAAATAACCGCGACTACTATCAACGTATTAGTCAACGATACCTATGCTACAAAGCCAAATATCACCGTCACTAAGCCTTCTCGCGGAAAAGTACGTATCAAAAATAATGGTAAGATCAGGTATATACCTAACGGAAAGTTTGAAACAACAGATTCATTCACATATACCATCAGTGACGGTGTTAATAGTTCGACTGCGACGGTTAATATCTCTCTAGTTTCAGACGAAATCATTATTGAAAACGGAACTGATAACACTAGCGACGGTACAGAGAGCACCGACAACCCTGGAACTGATAACACTACCGACAATACAGGTAGTACAGACAATACGGGCACTAGCAGCGACAGATGGATACCTGCACCGGGTACAACATGGTCGTGGCAACTTGAAAACTATAGCAACGTAACCATTGACCCAGAAGTAGAAGTTTACGGCGTCGACCTTTTTGACGGCATCGACGAAGGTGTGATTTCAAATCTCAAAAACCAAGGCAAAAAAATAATCTGTTACTTTAGCGCTGGTACGCGTGAAGATTGGCGACCAGATGCTGGCGACTTTTCTACGGATTCTGTAATTGCAAACGGCGAAATGCAAGACTGGGCTGGTGAAGTGTGGCTAGACATCAGCAACCAAACTGCATTAAACAACAGCATCAAACCAATTATGACTGCGCGTTTAGAGCTTGCCGCGCAAAATGGATGTGACGGTGTAGAACCAGACAACGTAGACGCATTTGAAAATACTGAAGAAACTCAAGGTTACATCAGCTCAGCAGATCAGCTAAGCTACAACAAATGGCTTGCGACCACTGCGCACGAGAAAGGATTAAGTATCGGCCTTAAGAATGATATTGGCCAGACTGACGAACTAGTCGACTATTTTGATTATGCGATCAATGAACAATGTTTTGCTTACGGAAATGAATGTACTACGTACGAAGAAAACTTCCTAAAACAAAATAAAGCGGTATTTAATCAGGAATATTACACTCGTGGTAGAGGTGGAGAAATTGACGAATATACGTTCCAATACTCAGCATGTCCTTACTTTACAGAAGTGAAAATTTCATCAAACTGGAAAGTTGGCTACGCATTAGATGGAAAAGATGTTGTTCGTTGTGAATAAATAACATTGTTATCTAAGCTATTGATACTCGACCATCATCCTATTCTGGTCGAGTATTAATAGCAGAAATGAAAGTCTTTGATTCGAGAGTTTTGGCTGCTTCAGGTATCTACTGCTGAATGATGAAGATATGGCACTCAGAGATATATCTAACCACTGCATGAGTGATAAAGTGTCCCATTCGTAAATACTATTGTATTTATTAATGGTGATACCTTCTGAGTTAAGTTTACTATCATGGAAGAGGTAGTGATATTCAAGTTTTAAAAATCAGCAGGTAGTTATGGAGAATCAATGATGGAAGTACTAGTTACAGGCGGTATGGGTTACATAGGCAGTCACACATGTGTACAGATGATTGAAGCAGGTATCGAGCCAATCATTCTTGATAACTTGTGCAATTCCAAAGTCGAAGTCCTAAGTCGAATTGAAGCGTTAACAGGGAAGCTTCCTGAGTTTCATCAAGGTGATGTACGTGATGAAGCTTTCTTGGATTCGGTATTTGCTAAGTACAATATCCAAGCTGTTATTCACTTTTCAGGTTTAAAAGCGGTAAGTGAGTCGCTTGAGAAACCACTAGAATATTACGACAACAACGTGAATGGCTCACTGGTATTGGCCCGCAGCATGCGTAAAGCGGGAGTGAAAAGTCTTATCTTCAGTTCTTCCGCAACCGTATACGGGGATCCGGACGTTGTGCCTATTACTGAAGATTCGCCAACTGGCGCAACCACTAATCCTTATGGTCGCAGCAAATATATGGTGGAAGAATGTCTGAGCGATCTATTCCATGCTGAAAACGATTGGAGTATCACTTTACTGCGTTACTTTAATCCGGTAGGTGCCCACCCATCGGGGTGCATGGGTGAAGATCCACACGGTATTCCAAATAACTTAATGCCGTTTATTGCTCAAGTAGCTGTCGGCCGCCGAGAAAAACTGTCTGTTTTTGGTAACGATTACCCAACCTCTGATGGAACTGGAATTCGCGATTATATCCACGTGGTGGATTTAGCTGATGGCCATATTGCTGCGCTTAAAGCAGTAGGAAAAAAATCAGGATTACACATATATAACCTTGGTACAGGTAAAGGCTCAAGTGTTCTTGAAATGGTAGAAGCATTTGGATCAGCTTGCGGCAAGCCCGTTCCTTATGAGTTGTGCCCACGTAGACTGGGTGATATTGCAGAGTGTTGGGCGAGTACTGAAAAAGCAGAGCGTGAACTTGGCTGGAAGGCAACGCGCAGTGTCGCGGAAATGACGGCGGATACTTGGAAGTGGCAATCAAATAATCCCACAGGTTATGAAGCTACGTCCAAGCCGTAACTCCAATATAATGGGAGAATGCAGTGAAAAGAAATGTTTAGGAGTTGAGCAAGCGTTCGATCCATATATACAAGGCAATTTTCACTCCGAGTCTACTAAGTTTTTAAGAAATGCAGCTTAAAAAAACTGTATTGATGTGGTTGCGATATTTACTCAACTTGCCTACGCTTAGTCTATTAGCTTTACGTTGATGACGGTTTAGGTTGCCGAATCTGCTCCTCGTGTCAATCGAACGATGTCAGCTGACAGATAGTAAGCTAATAAGTAATTTGTAATAGTTATATTTCGCATAAAGTAATTGTAATTTATAGTGTTTTCATATCTGTATATTTTATTAAGTTAAAGCCCATTTTTACTGGGCTTTTCATTTTTGCCCTTCAAACTTTGCAGCAATGAAGGGAATCATTACAAAAATGTATCTTGTAGGCTTAAGCTCATCTTTAGTTATGTTAATGGCAGGATGTTCTACATCACCATCAGAATTAAAAGTAGTGGGCTTATATCGGGTAGTTTGTTTGACAGTGATCCATAAAGGGGGAGTCGATCAAACTAGAGAAGTAGCTCTTTGGTCAGTTCATCACTACAGCAATCAAAGAGCTGAGTAATTCGGCTAACAGGTCGAGAATAGGCTTCGATAGTTTTAGACCGTTTAACCTTACAGTTTTAGGTTGTAACGTGTTATTCGTAAAGCGCATCATATCGTTCAACTGCATTGAGTGGTTTTGCTCTGGCGCAGTTCTGTTTCGTTTAACAATTGAGACAAGCGTTAAAGTTGACATTTGGGTAGTTGGTGCTGACTATACTTAACTCTATAGCGTAGAATAATTTAATATTAATGGTGTGGTATTTATTTCATATAATATACATCTATTACCCATAAGATTTCTATTAGATTATGAATGATAAATTGTGCTTTTCATAATAAGTAGAGAAAGACAATGAAACTTATCGAGCAGTATAGCAAAGACATAACTTTTGCTGTTGTTATCAGTCTGACTTTATTAACAGCTTGTGATTCAGGAAAAATTGAAACAGATCCTCCAAGTCCTGAAAATCCACCCGTTGTCGACCCTCCACCTATAGAACCACCGCCGGTAGAACCCCCTGAAATGTGGGTTCCTACCCCGGGATCTAGATGGATGTGGCAACTGCAAAACTATGGCGACATGACGATTGATCCCAACATTGGCATTTACGATATCGATCTGTTCGACGGTATAGAGGGTGGCACCAATAGCCTAATTATGAAACTTAAAAATGCCGGTAAAAAAGTCATTTGTTATTTTAGTGCCGGGACGCGAGAAAATTGGCGCCCCGATGCTGACCAATTCACTCCCGATTCCGTCATCGCTGATGGAGACATGCAAGACTGGCCGGGTGAAACCTGGCTGAATATCGGCAATGAACAGGCGTTAAACGATACTATCAAGCCTATTATGGCTGCTAGGCTCGATTTGGCCAAAAATAATGGCTGTGATGCGGTTGAACCGGATAACGTTGATGGATTTGATAATACTGATGAAACCCATGGGTTAATTACCCCAGAACACCAATTAAGCTATAACAAGTGGCTTGCCAAAGAAGCTCATGCCAGGAGCTTAAGTATCGCATTAAAAAACGATATCGACCAATTAAATGATCTGGTATCGTCGTTTGACTTCGCGATAAATGAACAGTGTTATGCTTATAGTAATGAGTGCCAATCCTATGAAATTACGTTTTTAAATAATAATAAGGCGGTATTTAATCAGGAATATTATACCAGCGGTAAAAGTGGTGAAACCGATCTGAATACGTACAAAAATTTGGCTTGCCCATATTTTATCAGTGTTAAAATTTCATCTCTGTGGAAAATGAGCTACGAGCTAGATGGCGTAGGGGTGATGACATGTGATCAATGATACCTAATTGCTGTTTACCTACTGGCTATGGGCGTTGCAGCATAAATGTCTGATACTCAAGGTCTTCAAATTGCTTGTCGAGAGTTATCATGCCAATAACTGATACGATAAACATAGTGATGGCGAATCCATAGCCATAGAAAATCGGTCCAAGTATGATGGTGATAGCGGATAGTGTGACGTTTCCAATTGCCATTAACAATATCAGCCATAGTGCTGACATTCTTTTGTCCAGATAATACATGACATTCAGTATGGCCATAAATAACACTTGTAAGCTAACACCGACTAAATCAATATAAAAAAGATGTAAGTAGGTTAAGTCAATATTTAATAAGTTCAGAATATCTTCCGCCCATAGAATTAAAAGTAACAGTGTCATTCCTTGAACTTTAAATATCTCATACAGGCTTTTCTGGCAGGCGACAACCATATTATTTTTCAGCGAATGAATTTTAGTCAAGGTTGCCCCTTTGCGTACAGCATGATAAAAACGGATGCACGCATCAGCAAATTCTGTTTCCATATGGAGCATAAATACCGCCATACCAGGTACGACCGCCAAATAAGCGATGAAAATTGGCAGGTCATATATATAGGAAGCTCGGAATACATCGATGACTTGATGAGAGGTTCCCGTGTTGAACCAGAACACAAATTTATCCAACCATACCCCCAGGTTATAAAGTACGCCGCAGAATATCAGTGAATAAAACGTTTTTTGGGGATTAAGAAACTCAAACGAAATCAATCGCTCAGCAGGAAACTCCCGGATAATGTCATACAAGAAGGCAAACGTGAGGATGCCCTGGCAGAAACAAAAGATCAGCATCAGCCCCAACAGACCGGAGGGTGGCAGAGAAAAACTGAGGCCGAGCATCAAACCGTAACTGATTGCCATTGTTATCAAAATGCGATAGTACTTCTTCATGCCACTCAACAGTATAATGGCTAGCCATTGATTACTAAGCAGAATTAATGTGGTGAAGATAACAATCTTCAGCGTTGGCTCGAGAGTACCGGCAAGGTTTAACACAGCAGCACCGACGGCAGCTGCCAACACGCTGATAATCAGCATAGCACCAAGCAGGTTCGGTAAAATGCGATGTTCTTGCCCGATGGAGACTAGATCGGAAATATAGCGGGTAATCAAGAGTTGGAGTAGTCCGCTGATGATAAGCGACCCTGCCATCAAGTAGGTGACAATCACCAAAAACTGAATCACGACTTCGGTGGGAAAGCTCATACCAAGCGTCACCAGGCCGATAACCAGCATGGCAAGGATCGTCAGTATCCAGGGGCCTGAACTGATAATACCTGCCAGGCCGTAAGCTTCTATGATCGACAGCAGCGTGTTTTTTTGCAGAATCTTCCTTATTTCAAACCCAATCCCCGCCATTGATGGCCTCCTGATACAGCTTTTGATAAGCACCGTACATTCTGGTTTCGTTGTAATAGCGAAGCACTCGCTTCTTGCCGACATCACCGGCTTTTCGCCACGTTGCAGAATCTGCCAGAATTTGGGTAATCGCGTTGACCCCTTCCTGAGGGCTGGCTATGGGAATGACTTCTCCAGCGGAACCGAGCGCGGCATCTTCCCCCTCAGCGCCTTTTATTATCTCGCGGCAGGCTCCCACCTCGGTTGCAATACAGGGGATGCCTGAAGCCATTGCCTCCAGCAGCACCAGTGGCTGCGCCTCGCTGATAGAGGTCAGCATCATTACGCCAATGTTCGGCATGATTTCCGCCACGTTCTGACTGCCAAGCATTTTGATATTGTCACTCATGCCCAAGCTTTTGATCAGCAGATCGCATTCGTAGACGTAGTCTGGATCTTCTTCAGTTGGGCCGATGATCCAGCCTTCCAGGTCAGGCAGCTCTTCCACCGCCATTCGTATGGTGCGAATAAAGGTTTTGATGTCTTTGATCGGTACCACTCGTCCCACCAAACCTACGACTAAAGGGGGGTGCAAAGGTCTTTGTTGATAGGCTCTTTCAAAACGATCCACATTGATGCCATTGACTATCACCAGAGTGCGGTCATCCGGAGCTCCATCTTGGTGTTGTCGCTGTCGGTTGCCTTCAAACAGGGAGATGATTTTATTGGCCTGGTGATAGGCGGTGAGTCCGAGCTGCTCAAAAAATTGCACCCAGGTCTTTCGTATTAGATCCATCCCTTTATACATAGAGACATCCAGTGTGGCGTGGTGGCTATTGGCCCACTCAGCCTGCGACAGGTCTATTTTTCTTTCCTTGGTATAGATGCCGTGTTCAGTAAGCAGTAGAGGTTTTCCCGTGATTTGGTGGCATAGCGCACCAAGAAATCCAGCGTAACCGGTTGAAACACTATGGAATACTTTCGCATCCGGTAGGTTTTGCGATATTTTCGATAAAATGAACAACGGTTGATAAATGTTCCGGTAGGTCCAGAAGTAGTCGACGAACGATTCGGTATCTGCATAAGAGGTATACTGATAGGTCAACATGTCCCAAGAGGCGCGACTGTAAAGAAAGTCCTCCATTGTCAGATAACCGTGTTTGCCAAGTATTTTGGAAACACTGAGAAGCAACTCACTCGGGATAGGCGTCGAACTGTTGTTAAAATAGGACAGGAAAGCACGTAATGTTGCAAAATGTGTCTTGTTGCCTGAGCAGAGTCGGGGTTTGTATTTTTTTGCATCTGACAATAGGAAGTGAATCTCAAACCCGACAACATTGTCAGGTAACTGATAGGCCGGTTCTTTGTACAGGTCAGGATGCCCACCAAGAAAAATAAGATAAAACTTAAGTTCAGGCAGACCTAGAATGATCTGGTGTACCCAACTAGAAACACCACCTCGTACATACGGGTATGTGCCCTCAAGTAGCAGGCAAACGTCAACAGATTCCTTGGGCTGATTCCGTTTTAAGAATTTCATTTCCAATACTCTCTTATCTGGCTAGTTAACTCGCTATGTTGATCTGGAAAGTAAGTAATGAAATGTCGTACATCGCGGTAATTGCCAATCATATAGGCTGCTTCCGCCAGGTAGGGAGCAACTTGCTTGGTGATTGCTCCTTGGTTTTTGGCGCTGTTCAGTACCAGGATGGCGTCTAATGGACGCTTCTGCTTAAGAAAAACTCTCCCTAACAAAAGGTTAGATGATGCAGACTCTTGGATTTTATTGGCCTGAGTCAGGTACTGTTCGGCCTGTTTTAAGTAGAGTTGAATCAAAACGCCTTCAGCAATGCCAAGATAGCAAAGTTCCCAATACTGTTGGGCAAGCTCATATGCTTTGTGCGCTGTTGCCTTATGCTCAAATTGCTTTTTTAATAAGCTTATTGATTCATTTATTTCCGTCTCTATTCGTTCCAGGGAGGCATAGGCCTGTAACCTTACATCATCGGACAGATCTTTTGTTGCAAGTTGCAACATGGGCACGGCGTATTTATTGGGCAGATTACGAATCGCCGAGATAGCGAGTAAATGCCTTTCTGGATCGCTGTCATACAGCAGAATTTCACGCAAAGCCCCAACACCCAAATGTTCGACGGGGATATTTTTCGGATTCTTCGGCAATGGATTTTCTTCATATGCTCGCCAGGTGACGTTGCTTACTTTACGTGGCAGATGCAGTGCGACCATCAGCGAACCGAGCGTTCCCAACATGCCAATAACCGGAAGTAACCAGTTAAAAATAAACAGAAAACCCATCGAACTTTCTAATGGGTACTGATAGTTAGTTGGCATCATTAGCCAGCAGGCGGCACTCAAACTGACGCAGGCCAAAGTGTGGTAAGCCAGCGCGTATAGCTCAAAATGAGTTGTAACAGGGTGCTGGATTACCATGTATATACTGATGCCCTCAAGCACCAAAGCACTAAGAAGCAGCCATATTTTCATAGAAGTCTCCTAGTCGCACCATAACTTGTTGAATTTTATTCCAATCCTTTTCTACTGACAGTGGTCCGATGATTTTGAAATCGGCGTTAAGGGACGGTATTTCTACTGGAATCACTTCGATGAGGCGATTAGCAAACTGCTGCGCTCCATACAAGGTTGTCATCGGCAGCAACACGGCAAGTGCCTGCTGGCCGTTGACAGTCTGACAGTACCAGTAAATATCGGATCCACGGTGATGCTCGATTGCAGAGTTGAGTGCTCGTCGATGCTTGTTTTTGATATCGATACAGACGATCAGAGAGCTGTCTGTTCCGTAGTGTTTGTTGTTATTTCTGGCCCTGCCCAGATAGTCGAGAAACAGCGACCCCTGATTCTGTTGTAGAGTCGGGGCTATGATCTCGTCAGTCAACAGGTCAGCAGAATAGTTAGCAATGACGGAGAGTAATGCAATATTGGTCGGATTAAGCATGAAAAACTTGGTGCTTTCTGCCAAAACAGCGGCCTGGATTTCACCATGAGTATTAACCAACGGAATGCAGAGTTGGTAGCGAGACTTATGCTCCTGTTGCTCAGACAATTTGGCAACGGAAAGCAGTTGCTGCTCCTTCAACATTTCTTGCAGCATTGGGTCTGCGCGGTCTAACAGGTGCTGTTCGCCCCGAACCGCTACTGCAGTAGGGGTAATATTTCCCCCGTTAACCTGATAAAACCCGGCAACTTCTATCCCACCAATTTCTGCCATTAAGTTGAGGATAGGTTCAGCAAGGTTTTCCTGACGATGGTCAGTGTACTGGCTCGCAATATTGTCCAGGGCTTTAATACTTGATCGAAGACTGCTGCTCTGGCCAGCCGTGCGCTGTTCGAGCTGGTCATGAGACACTTTAAGCAAGTGGTAGTTTTTGGTGAATAGAGCCAGCTTATCACGCATATACTGATGCTCTATCGACAGACGACGGCTGGTGTTGTTCCAGTGATTTTGAAATTCACCGGCCAGCAAGGTGGCGAAGACAATACCGATCCCGTGAGAGAGCGGGAACTGTTGAAGATTACCGTCTAGCTGCATGATATAAGCGATGGCAATGTTGGTTACGACAGCGCAGGTTAATCCTTTGGCGAGCCCATAACGCAATGCGATCAGTATCGGACCAATCAATGGCCAGAAAAAGTTCTGCTCTACAAATGGCGGCATCAGTAATTCCGATTTAGTCCAGATATAAATAACGATCAACGTGACAACTGACGTCTCTAGCCAGGCCACGCCGTTGCTTTGATATCCGTTTACCATCTGTCTAATGTTCCGTTTACTCATATAGCACCATTGAGTCTTAATGTGTTTTTCTTGTCGACAGAAAACTGGCTACTATGGCCGAGTGATGACTATGCCATCGAGCAAGTTTTCAATTACAACCTGACCGGTGCCTGTAATACTCTCGCGTCCCCAGCCGACTCGGCTGCCCGACGCCCGCCAGTACACCTCACCAGTTTTGGCGGATTGAATTTCTAACGTTAAACCCACCGCAGGCTCGCCATCTAATCCGCTTTTGTAATGCCACTCTTCGATAGAGCCGGTAATGACATAATCTACCGGTTGGGTTGCTAACCACGCTTGGGCGTTTTGCTGCTTAACGCTTGAATCAAGCACACTGCGGAGATCATTGCTGTTTGTCGCTGGGTACCTAATCGTTCTGATGCCTTTTGCATAAAGCTGCGTGGCGACCAATTGTTCCGCTTTTTCTGCCGCCATTGGAGTATTGGCATTGTTGGTCATTGGCATGATGGCCCATGAGCTTGCCGCATTAAAAGTTGGGCTATCCGGTATTTGGTAATTGCTACATGAGAACAGGGTCATGCTCATTATTATCAGTAGGATATTCTTCATCTTATTGTCCTTTTAGAAACTGTAGTAGTAGCCCAGTGATAGTCGCAGTGACTCAGTACCGTTTCGATCCCGGCTTTGCCAGCTAGTCGTCAGGTAAAGCTCATCATTACCGATAATTTCCCAGCCCAGTCCGGCACTGACAGTGACATCCGGCTTTGAAGTGACCGTGTTGTAGCCGAGTGAAGTATCAAGCCAATATCGAGGTGAGGGTACTGTAGGGCCCGGTAGACCTGGTGTGCCGTGATACAGACGTTGACCAATGGACAACCGCTGATACCTGTCTGCAATGAAATCGCTGCTTGTGATAGGCGTGTTGCCCTGGTACCACTTATTGAACCCGGTTAAAGGTGAGTTGTCGTGTTTTATCCTGTGTGTTGAAATATCGGCGTATGCCTGCCAGGCGGGATCGTTAAAAAATAGCTGCTCGGTTGCGTGCAGATTCATGTCCCAGCCCTGGCCGATATTGTCATCAAATCGAGTTTTTAAATCATGATAGTTGAGCCGTAAAAAGAGGGATTCTCGGCTGGTCAGATTATAATGGGTGCTAAAGCCCAGGGTATTGTCTTGACCGGCAACGGTTAACAGTTTGCTCGCTTCTGTGTGTGAATTCAGGCTGAAGCTGAATTTAGCCTGCCAATCGTCATTAATGGCAAACTGATAATGTCCTTTTAGCCCGAGCCGTTGGTCACCAATACCATCTGCGACATCAAAACCTATTTCGGCACTGCTATCGGCAAATTGCTGGTGGTACGAACCTCTCAAGCGACGTTCGTTCTTAAGATCATTACCCTTAAGGTTGTCTGTTGCGCTTGTTTGCTGGTAGTCGCTGCCAAGTCGCCAGAAGCCATAAGGGTGCGGAGCATAGAAATCCAGGCTGTAACGGGTGATATCCCATGAACTAATCGATAAAACTTGGCCACGTAGACTGCGATTTTTATCCGGATTCTGCTGGGCATGCATTTTAAGTAACTGCGCTTCAGAGGCTTTATCCTGTATGGTGCCGAGCTGATTTTCGCCTTCATCCCATGCGGCTTGCTGCTGACCAACTTTCTGCAGCGCGGCATACTTGTCGGTAACGGGCAAATTAACCGAATTTTCCAGCAGGCGTTCTATGGCATCTTTATCGTTCTGCTTCATCGCCAGGGCTAGTTTCTGCCAATCAGGCAGAGGGTACTGGCCTAACGCGGTATTCTGTTGCCAATAAAGCAGGCGATCGGTTTGATTATTGGCCAGGTAATGGCTGTACAGCTCGGCAGTGCGTTCCGGGCTCGGTGCCGTCGTCGCCGCAAACTCAATCATCGATTGTGCAAAAGCAGGGCTGGTAAACATGGCGATTAGCGACCGGTAGCTGGCATCGCCCCCCTGGCTGGCCAGTAGTTCTTGTTTCCTTTGATTGAGAACGAATTTGCGCAGCTCGTACGCTTTATCTGACTGGCCGGTTTTTTCCAGCAATGTCGCGTAATTGAGCAGGATGGATACGTTAGGATCGTCGCTATTGAGCAGCAATTGTTTGTACCAAAGACCAGCTTCAGCCAAGTTGCCCAGTTGTTGATTGGCGGTAGCAAAAGCAAGCCATAAATTCTCATCGTCCGCCAATACCAGTTTATAACGGTCATAGAGTTCTGACAGGCGCTGATGATCGTTGGTTTCAATCGCTATCCACATTAAGTTGTTTATAGCGGTCGGGTCAGACGGAGAAATTTCCAAAATAGTCTGCAGCAGTTCAGTCGCCTGATCAGTTTTCCCCTCTTGTAAAGCAAGCTGAACACGGATATTTAACACGCCTAAATTACGGGCGAGCGATGGGGCACTAGCGGCCAGATTAACTAACTGTTTCAGACTGTCGCTATCGCCCCGTTGTTGGCTTTCAGCGATTAACATCAGCAGAATTTGATCGTTATCCATCTGTTTAAAAAGCGTGACCAGCATCGCCCTACTTTCGCTATCAAGGGGCGAAAGGACTTTTACGTATCGATAGATGTCGAGTTGGTCACTCTGGCGAGCAGCGAGTTGGTTAAAACTTTCTACCGCAACAGGGCGGTTACTGCTTTCCCATGCGAGCGTCGCGACGCTTTTCAGATATAGGTCCTCTGCATTCAGCCAGTTCCGGGGGGCGGTCAGAGCATTTAAGGCTTGCTGGGGTTGGTGCTGCATTAAATACATGTCTGAGGCTATCAGTGCTTCTTCTTGGGTAGGTGAGCGAAGTCGACGCAGATCACGCCATTGCGAGATAGCCGCCCGGCTATTGTTCTGATAGCTATAAAGCCGCATTTTATGGCTGATCAGTTGCGAGTCGTTAGGGCGTGTTTGTGCAAGTTCGATAACGCTTTTTAACGCAGCATCTGTTCCCTTAGACTTTTCAATCGCATCTACCCACTGTGAGTATTCATCCTGGCGAAGCAGATTCTGTTTGGCCAAGGCATCCAGAAAAACCCCTTCATAGTAGATATCACTTAATGCCTGAGAGTCTTCAAGACCATTACGAAGCTCCTCTTCTTTTGGGGAAAGAGGCAAGAGGGCAATGCCGACCGCCTGAGCATTTTTGATATCATCCTGCCAGCGGTAAATTTGGTGCAGTGCCTGATAATCTTGTGTGTCTCCCTCAAGTTCGATTGCTTGGTTTAATGAGGACGCTGCTACGGATAGTTCTCCCAAAGCGACGGCAATTTCAGCACTATGGCGATAGTGGCTCGCTTCCGGCTCGACTTTAACCAGCTTGTCGAGTTGCTCGAGGGCGACATCCAAATTGCCGACTTTCTCTGAATGGTCGCTTGATGCTTTTAGGAAATCAGGGGCGTTAGCGAGAGTGCCTTGATACTGCTCGATGAATTCTTTACTTAGTTGTGGTTGATCTATGGCAGTAAACAGGTCAAACAGGGCGTTCGCATGCGGCATATCTTCAGAATGCTGGAACGCTTGTTTGCTCAGCGATAATGCGGAATCGTAGTTTTCGCCCTGTAATGCCAGAGAGATTAGCTCGTCGTAGTCGGTCACACCACTTGCAAGGTGCGGATATAAATAGTTCAGTCCTTTTAAAGGCAGGTTAAACCCAATGGCGGCATCGGCAAAACGACGGGCAAGTTCGTCATCAGGGACAGCATTAATCTGATCAAAAAATGCGGTTAACTTCTCTGCAGCTTGCTGCTGTTGTTCTGGTTTTGCATTGTAGTAGCGGGCGAGCAGCACCGATAAATAAGATTCAGTTGCCTGCCAGTCTCGCTGGCCATTACTGTCAATTAACATCGATTCCAGCAGACGGCTGGCATCGTCAAGTTGACCAAGTTGGACGTACTTATCGGCTATTTGCCTCACGATATCACGATTTTTCGGATCGAACTCATACAACTGATTCAGAAAAGCCAGGGATACCTGAGGAGAGGCGGACTGCTCGATAAGTTGAATTAACATCAGCTTGGTTGGAGCAACAAACCACATCGTGCCGAGCGAAAAGACCGCGATAAGTGCCAGAGCAGACTTGCTGATTAGCCGAGTTCTGGGTTTATTCTTCGCTATGTAAGATTGCTCTTGTGGGTTGTCGCGTACTTTCATCATGAGCTCCTCATATTCTAACTATCGTAGAGGTACACAGCGAAGTGTCCCGGACAGAACTCCGCTTTTCGATGAATGGAACTGGATGGAACCTTTTGAGATAACGCGCTTGCTAAGAGGTTCTCCTGTAAGTGGCTGGCAATCTTGAGCGCCATAGATTGTCAGTTCTAGTGGCCGGTGAGACTGTATTGACCAATTGATAGCACTTCCGCTCTGCTGCCATTTAAGCAGCACACCATTAGCACTCTGTAGTCGGACTGCTTTTGTATCGTTTGGATGAGTCGAAAACACCGTGCGAGGTTGCTTAAGAATAAGGAATTTACCATCTTTAGCTTGATTCCATCCTGCTAAATCCAGCCCTGCTGGATAACCAAGTTTATCGGCCAGTCGAATGCTTTTTACGCCGGAAGAGGTGACCTGCCAGCGGCCATCCAACGTTTTCGCTATTCCCGTTTCGTATAGACTTTGGGCTCGCAAGGCATACTCACTGAGAAAAAGTGGTGTTGTCGGTTGAGAGATTGCCCAGTCATAGACTGATTTCAGAGCTTGGAGTGAGGCAGGGTACTCCGCAGAATACATGTTGAAATAAATACTGATGGGTTTTAATCGACGAGGTTCGCCCAGAATGGCAAAAGTCTCAAGCACACGACGGTAACCATCATAGTTCGCGGTCCACTGCCGGGTATAACTTAGCTCATTAGCGATGGGGGCGTAGACTTGCACAGCATTGGGATACCATTGAATTGCAGCAGAAACTCGTGACAAGTCATCGGCACCATTAACGGCATAACTGTTGCCGCCATTCACATTTAACAAATGTGCATTAGTGGCCACCGTTAGCGCTTGTTGGTCCGGATCAGCCTGACCAGACCAAAGTATCAGTTTGGCTTTTTTACTAGCAGGGGCGAGTTGAGCATTAATGTACTCGGTACTCTCGACTATCTCATGTCGGATGTTTGTTGAAGAAGATGGTTGTTTGGCATTCTGGTCGCCAGAATCCGGGTACCAATATTCTGGGTGACTATAGGTATGCGAGGCAATTTCAACATTGCTTTGGCTGAATATCTTTTTGGCAGTCTGAGTGAGCGCTTGTCTTTTTGCCTCTGCTATTTCGCGGCTGGCTATGTCTCCGGCAACCACAGAAACGGTAACAGGAAGCGAGTATTTGCGCAGGATTTGCTGATAAACGACTTCTCCGGCAGTGGGCGTATCTGGTAGCCAGGTTTTGGACCCAAAACCATCACCATCAATATGGCTGGTCAAAATACGTTGGCCTGATTCAGTGGTGATATCGGCCGAAGGAATCACTGGAAGATTCAGTGTTACTGCGATCAGGCGGAACGGATCAACTGCCCAGGACTGCTGCCCATTGGCAAGGTGATTCATGGGTAGTGGGCTCAACGCCGCGCCGCCCCAAGGCGCACTAAATAAGAGCGTTGACTCATTGCCAGACTTATCAACGAAAGACACCAAGGTTTTGACATTGGAATTGTTAGACTGCCAGGCAGGGGAGGAGTCAAACGCGCTGAATGACACCGGGTAGTGTCCCGCCGTCCAATCTTTGCCTTTTCGCTGTTCTGTTTTCCCGGAAAGTTTTCCATCAGCTTGAATTCCGAGCTTGGCTAGCAATTTGGGGTCGGTGGGCAGGGCGTTAATAAACAGAACCGGAACGGAACCGATCAGTTGATTTACCCAGTTTTGTACTGCTGGAAACTGCTGGAACCCTCCTTCATCTAACCAGATGACTACACCGGCATAGCGACTAATGTCCAGGTTATTTAAGGAAACAAACTTTATATCAACACATTCAGGCACATACCCAAGATATTCAATAGGCATTGCCAGGTTACGATGACATGAAGAGGCCGCTGGATTCATGTCCGAGCTATCATAGAGCCCCAATACTCGCCGGGCAATTGGCTCGACGCTACTTGTTCCAAATTCATACAGTAATCCGTCACTGATATAAGGTGTGTTTTTTTCATCGATGAGGCGCTGAGCGGCCCGTTTTTGATCGGCTCTTCGTGAAGCAGGAATATAGTCAATGACTATGGTTTCTATCCCTTTGGCTTTGACACGATCGAGCTGGTTGTTGAGCCACTTGGAATCATTGGCCGAGGTTTCACTGTATGCCTGACTAGCAGGGTCATATTTATGATATAGAGATTCGGCGACCACGGCATAAGGTTTAAAAGACATTGAATCCAGTAGTTCAAAGCCGCGATTAAACATCAATTTAGGCTTGTTGGGAGAGTTGCTTAATGCAGTCAAGATATTGATCAGGGCACTTTGTTGTGCTGGCAAATCGTAGTCACTTTGATTAAGCAGGGTGTAACTATCTAAGGTATCCAGAAACAAACCATCGAAGTGTTGATTGGTGAGTAAGGCGGCCTGGTCGAGTAAGTAAGTTTGCCAATTGGATGAAGTCAGGTTCATCACATAGCTATTCCAATTGCGGTTTTTTAATGGAGAGTCTGCGAGTAATGACGCAGGCAGTGTCGCTCCACTGTATTCACCCACACTAAGATAGGCGAATACCAATGTTCCGGAAGTTTGAAGAGTTGCTATCTGTTTTGGGGTAATAAGCATTGGATTGACGACCACCCGGTCATAATTCATTAACTCACGTACTGAATCAATCTGATTGTAATAGAAGGCAATAGAGGAGGGCATACTCCCAAAAGCGGTAGCATTGAAACTTCCTATTAAAAGAAAAA
Source organism: Vibrio sp. 1580 (assembly GCF_033340055.1). Classification (NCBI taxonomy): domain Bacteria; kingdom Pseudomonadati; phylum Pseudomonadota; class Gammaproteobacteria; order Vibrionales; family Vibrionaceae; genus Vibrio; species Vibrio sp. 1580. Next base: position 149,375 of record NZ_JAWOVT010000008.1, on the reverse strand, counting down.
TCATAATCGAAGATCGCATGCGACACCCTAGCCTCATATGTGAACTGGGTAAAGTGTGTATCCGTTCTGTATATATTGCAAAAAATAAACTTGGCTCTAAATATTAAATACGATTTCTTAATTTTGAGAAAATTTACCGGTAAGGAAAGTAACAAAACCATTGCACTTTAGACATAGAAAAACTTGGTTATAAATAGACTGCGATAGATTGATGCAGTTATCTGATTGATTTATAAAGCGAGCTGATTATAAGATTTAATATTTGCTCATTCACAGCCTCTTTATTATTACAAAGACGGACCACTTTATTATGCGATATTGAACTCTACCTGCTATGTCAAGCCATCTGGAAAAGGCGTTAAAAGTGTTACCGCCAATGGCTTACTTTTGCCACGATATTAGCTAGAAAGTTTTTGCATAGCATTAGATTTCTGTGCCAATGAGTAAGATGCCAACTCTCTAGAAACCCACGTTGGAAAAGGGCTCGCTTCATTACCCTCCAGAACGATCCAATGTAATTTGTCACGTTGTCACATTATAAGGAACCGAAAAAATAGACTATTGATAGTATTATTTTTAAGACTTGCCTAAACTGTGACCTTGTCTACACTTGAACGCGTGAAACCGTGCTCATTTAAGACATTGGTATAACCAAGTCAACTGGGCGCTCGCAGCATGGGGCCGACGTCGTAATAAATCAGAATCTGTGATGCAGCTGTACAGCTGATGGCCTGGGGTTACAACGGCTTAAATCGAAGCCAGACACTTTCTTAAGGATAAGCAATTATGTTTTCTAGACACATTGCTGAAAAGATATGCGTTAAACAGATATTTCTTTTGTGCTTATTGTCGTCGTTTTCAGCTTCTTCATATTCGGCAGACACACTTCCTAATGTTGCCTTAAAGGTATTGGTTATCTCACCTACTGCGGACACAAATGAAACCACTTCAGATGGTAATCTGAATCCAAATTATGCGCGCGGACTGGACACAATCGACGATATGCTGGATGAGATGGGAGTGCCATACGATGTTCTTGATGCCAGTACTGAAGTCCTAGACTGGGGTAAACTGGTCACTAACGGTCAGGGCAACTATAACGGCATCATTCTAACTAATTCATTTCTTTATTACCCAAATGAAGGCAATCCATGGAACTCTGCCTTTACGTTGGAAGAGTGGCAGCTACTTCATGATTATGAGCGGGAATATAAAGTGCGCGAATCAGTGATGTCTGGTGACCCGATCCCATGGTGCTGGGCGAAACAAGATTTAGATCTAGATTACGGCATGCACTGGGAAGGAGTAGATCTTACTTATAGTGATTTAACCGCTCGTTGGAATATTCCCGTCGGCTCTAGCAACGATAAAGAAGTATTTGAATATGTTAATCGAGACCAGCCTGTAGCGTTGATAGGAGAAAAATTTCTGGCTACACCAAGAGGTAGTGCTCTTTACTGTAGTCCAGAAGTGGTACTTGATGCGACCGCAACACCGTTGTTAATCGACCAAGCTTCAGGCAAAGCTCTAATATCCAGAGTTGAGTATCCTGATGGGCGTGAAGTACTGCTTTCAACAGTGACTAACTCTTGGTATTTAATTAACTCCCAAGTATTGAACTATGAGTTCCTAAACTTTGCAACTCAAGGCGTATTTATTGGTTCGCGTAAAGTCTATCTGGCTGCCCATATAGATGACATATTTATCGCAGATGAAATATGGGATCCTGTTTCGAATACAACCCCAGGCAACTTGAGTTATCGCACGACGCCAGCAGATATTCAAAATGTCGTAAGCGCCAACGCGAACTTCATAAACAGTAATTCTGGTCTGATGTCTGATTACAAACTGGATTTCACCTTTAACGGTATAGGAGCTGCAAGACCACCTTTAAAATCGCAGCAGGATACCTATATTGATTCTTCAAGACGCCGTGCTAGCAACGGCGATCAAAAAACCGCTTATTCATTAAATATTTTCAAAATATACAGACAACATGCATTGTTCGATTTTGGTAGCGTTCAATTGCCTGCTGGAATTGATGGTAATCCGGAGGCTGCGAGAGCAATACTCACTATTACCACAGCAAATAATGTCCACTCACCTAGCGGGCATGTATGCATGGTAGACAGAGCTTGGGACGAGTCAGCCAACTGGCGAGACAGATTGCGGACAGGATCATGTGTTCGTTATACCTATAAGCCGAGCAATGGCACAGACACCAAAGGTATTATTGAAGCTGACGTCACTTCGATTGTAAATCAGTGGAAAGAGTCTGGTGGATCCAATAATTTTGGGTTCCTTGTTAAAGCGAAGAAAAACACTTGGGTTGAACTTTATACTCGAGAAGCAGATAACGAAAGTTATCGTCCGAAACTCTATATAGAATATTTGCCTGATTCTCAGCCTCTGACTGACGCGATAGTAGCGAATGCAGATCATTTCCGCTTTATTAACCATACGCTGACTCACCGGGATCTGTATACCAGTTCTGGTGCGACTTTCGGTATCGCGTATGATGAAATAAACGAAAACTTTAAAGTTTGGGAGGAACTAAATTTCCCAAATTATATAAATGATTCAAAAGTACTGGTAACCGGTAACCACTCTGGACTCGAAGATGCCGAAAACTCAGATGGGGAATATTCGCCTGATTTGGTGACTCCGTATCCTCTGGGGTTGAACATGGCGCTTGTCGATGTGTTGGAAAATTTGGGCATAGAATATCTTGCATCTGACTCGTCTCGTGTATGTCAAAACAGTGCTCAGTTTTTACCATCAATACCGGTTGATACTTGTGAGGACTTAGCATCAGCGCCAAAAAGTCGTGTGGTGTTGTTGCCGCGTTATCCAACATCGGTATTTTACAATGTAACTACGCCTGCAGAGTTAACTGATGAGTATAACTATATATTTTATGAACGGTATAAAGAAGATCCTACTTCTCCACTTTATGTAGAGGGAAGACCATGTGACGTGTATCCAGGATCAATTTGCGAGCCTCGCAACTATGACGAAATATTGGCAGCCGAAGCCGAAACAACATTGCGTCATATGCTGTCGTTTAAACCATGGCCTCACTACTTCCATAGCTCTAATCTGCGTAATTATAGCGGTGGAGATACACTGGTTTATGACTGGCTAAATGCCGTCGTGAATAAATATAATTCCTATATGCAGTTACCAATAATAAATATTGATTACTTGAGTAACGGTGAAATGAGTAAAGAAAAACTGCTCGCAAGCGAAGCTAATGTAAGAGGAGTATGGGATCGAAATGCCAATACAGTCACCGTTACTGCCGATAGTCCTGTGACCGTTCGAATGACAGGGCTGGAAAGCAGCGACAATTATGGCGGCCAATATCAATTGAAAGCTACAGTGGATGAAAATGGTGAAGTATTTACCGTAAACCGCTCACTTGATTAAGGTGCCGTAAGGTTAGTTTTTTCAATTTAATAAAAACCCCGAAAGCATCCCGTCTTTCGGGTTTTATTTTTCCAACAAACTGTTTATTTACAAACACAGCAAAGCATTGTTTGTGTTGCACACGCATTGCTTTTCAACGCTATGAAATTAACGGAGTAAATATTATGTGTGGAATAGTAGGAGCAGTCGCACAAAGAGATGTCGCAGAAATTCTTGTAGAAGGTTTACGTCGCCTTGAATACCGGGGTTATGATTCTGCCGGTATCGTGGTGGTAAACAACGAACACCAACTGACCCGGGTTCGCCGCCTGGGTAAAGTACAGGAATTGGCGCATGCTGTAGAAGCGGAGCAAGTCATCGGTGGCACCGGTATTGCGCACACCCGCTGGGCTACGCATGGAGAACCATCTGAAGCCAATGCACACCCTCATATGTCAGGTGATATTGCAGTGGTACACAACGGCATAATTGAAAACCACGAAGACCTGCGCGAGCGTTTACTCGATAGTGGTTACCGATTTGAATCCCAGACTGACACGGAAGTTATTGCTCACCTTGTAGAATGGGAGTTGCGCGGAGCAAACTCTTTGCTTGAAGCAGTACAAAAGACCACGCAGCAGTTGGTAGGGGCGTACGGCATGGTAGTGATTGACCGTAATGATCCATCACGATTAGTGGTAGCACGTTCTGGCAGTCCAATCGTCATTGGTCTTGGGGTGGGGGAAAATTTCCTAGCCTCTGATCAGTTAGCTTTGCTAAGTGTGACACGCCGCTTTATTTATCTGGAAGAGGGTGATGTCGCTGAAGTCACCCGTCGAGAAGTACAAATCTATGATGCCAAAGGCAATCCTGTCGAGCGTGAAGTCATCGAATCTAAGGTTGAGCAAGATGCTGGCGAAAAAGGCGGTTACCGCCACTTTATGCAGAAAGAGATATTTGAGCAGCCGCAAGCACTGGCTAGCACCATGGAAGGCCGCATCAATATAGATTCTGTTGTGACAGAAAGTATTGGTGTTAATGCGGTTGAAATCCTTAGCAAAGTAGAGCATGTGCAAATCATCGCCTGTGGGACCTCGTACAATGCAGGCCTGGTGGCACGCTACTGGTTTGAAGGTATTGGTGGAGTCAGTTGCGATGTAGAAATCGCCTCCGAATTCCGCTACCGAAACTTTGTTACTCGCCCTAATAGCCTGTTGATTACTCTGTCTCAATCCGGTGAAACCGCCGATACGCTGGCAGCAATGCGCTTGGCCAAAGAGCGCGGTTACATGGCCATCATGACTATCTGTAATGTGTCTGGTTCATCTATGGTCCGTGAAGCTGATATTGCCTTCATGACCCGGGCGGGAACCGAGATTGGTGTCGCGTCCACAAAAGCGTTCACTACTCAACTGGCATCGTTATTAATGCTGGTTACTGTTATCGGTAAAGAGCAGGGGAGAATAAATAGCACTAAAGAAGCCCTAATAATCGAAGCTATCCATGCTCTACCGGCCGATGTCGAGAGTGCCCTGGCATTTGAGAAACAGATACAGCTGTTGGCAGAGGATTTTGCAGACAAGCAGCACACGCTGTTCCTCGGTCGAGGAGAGTTCTATCCAATTGCCATGGAAGCAGCATTGAAGCTGAAAGAGATCTCTTACATCCATGCGGAGGCCTATGCCGCCGGTGAATTAAAACATGGCCCTCTGGCCTTGATAGATGCTGATATGCCGGTAGTGGTGATTGCGCCAAACAATGAGCTATTGGAAAAACTGAAATCCAATGTTGAAGAAGTACGTGCGAGAGGTGGATTGCTGTACGTGTTCGCTGATGAGGAGTCCGGCTTCGAAGAGGATGAACATATGAAAATCATCTCAATGCCACATGTCAGTGACGTAACCGCGCCGGTGTTCTATACCATTCCGATGCAGTTACTGGCTTACCATGTGGCTCTTATCAAAGGAACTGATGTTGACCAGCCTCGTAATTTGGCTAAAGCAGTAACGGTTGAGTAGCCCCTAACGTGATAATTTAAAAATTTGTGTGAGAGTAATAAAGTATTGAACCCGAGAATAAAGAATCATACTGACGAGGTAATAAAGTTTCATACCAGCTAAAAATCAATAGGTTAATGTCTTGAACCTGAAGTTTTTATGCTAAAACCTGCCTTTTAGTATGATACTTTATTTTTGAAGGTTGCATTTACGACAACCAACTATCAATAACTTACGCGATGTTCAGTATGACTCTTTAAAACTGTCTGACAATAATAGCTAGGGCAGTGTGAGTATGATTCTTTGACTAAATTAGCTTAATGTTTGAATGAGTTTACTTAATTTGACTTTGGAGCAGTGAAAGAAGTTAACCTAAGGATGCGTTTGTACTTATATGTACTTTCTCGTGTTGTTAATCTCGTTATTTTCAGTTCTAAAAGATATTTAATAGATTAAGGAGCTTTCATGGAAAAGTGGTTAACTGAGATTAACGAAGTAATGATAGAAGCGCTGGACTTAGTTTCAAGAGGCTTTGATGTGATGGACGCACCTCCCTTCTAGCACCGATGTACCAAACTAATGGTGCAACCAGTAAGAACAGGAGTAATCATCATGTCTATTAAAGTTGTCGGCATCGATATAGCCAAAAACCTCTTTCAAGTATGCGTGTTGAGTGCTGATGGACAAATCTTGTGAAACCGAAAGGTAAAGCGTGACAAGCTTCTTGATACAGTCCGTCAATTTCCAGAGCAAACGGCTATTGCGCTGGAATCATGCGCAACTTCGCATCATTGGGGAAGAATATTTCAAGAGCTGGGCCATAGGGTCGCTCTTATCCCAGCTCAGCACGTAAAACCATTTGTTGGGCGACAAAAGAACGATGCCAACGATGCGAGAGCTATTTGCGAAGCCTTTTCAAGACCCGATATTCATTTTGTTCCTGTTAAGTCTGTTGAGCAACAAGACCTCAAAGCTATACGCAGTGTTCGTAAACGTTTAGTGGAAAACAGAACAGCGCTTGCTAATCAGATCAGAGGACTTGCCGCTGAGTACGGAGTGGTTTTCCCTTTGTCTATTAAATCACTGCGGAGTCATTTGCCGTTAGCGATTGAAGATGCTGAGAATCAGTTGTCTCATGTTATGAGAAGCTTACTGCAAACACTGTACTGTAACTTTATCAATATCAGCGACGAAATTGATGAAGTTACTCAAAGCATAACCAGATTGAGCCAACAACATCCGAGGTATGAGGCAGTTAAGAATATCCCTGGTTTTGGTCCGATTTTGACTGCTGCAATTATTAGTGAAGTAGGCTCTGGCAAACAGTTTCAAAATGGGCGGCAATTCTCAGCTTGGTGTGGATTAGTTCCCAAACAAAATAGCTCGGGTGGGAAAAGTAGCCTAGGGACGTTGTCAAAGAGTGGCAACCGCGACTTGAGAACCTTGCTTATTCACGGCGCACGCGCAGTTGTACGGTGTAGAACAAACAGCATGGATCCTATGGGCGTTTGGCTCAGAAGCCTGATTGCACGTCGTGGGAAAGCTAAAGCTATAGTCGCTTTGGCAAACAAGCTCGGTCGCGTGGTCTGGCGTGTTTTATCAACCGACTGTGAGTACGATATCAATCGTGCTTTTAAGCCACTGTAATTAATGAAATATAGCATTTTAAATAGCAACTGAGTTTGCAATAGCTGATGAAGAAACGGTGAATCATCCTTACTACACTCTGATTAAGCAACAGGTTTATCGAAACCGAGGCTTTGAATAGACAGTTAGGAGCGGATTACATCATGGCGCTGGTCTGTTATTGACCTAGATAGACGTCGGATATATGTTAGCGACCGTACCATTCAATTAGCAATTGCATCCAGAGGTGCGTCCATATATGTTGCTTAAATCGGTGGAACTAAATCAAAAATCTACGATCTGATCGTGGCTATACCCATCAATCGTCGTAGCCTCATGCCTAAACCTCGTTACAAAACAACTAACTGGAAGCAATACAATAAAGCCTTAATCAACCGTGGTTCTCTGACCTTTTGGATTGATGAGAAAGCGATAGCCGAGTGGAAGCAAAACAAACAAGGCAAGCGTGGTAGACCTCGCCGATTCAGCGACTTAGCCATTACTACCGCACTGATGGTGAAACGCGTTTTCTCTATGCCATTGAGAGCGTTGCAAGGTTTTCAAGACTCCGTATTTAAGCTGGCTAACATCACGCTTGTTTGCCCGCACTACACCTGTATAAGCCGCCGAGCTAAGGAAGTTGAGGTTTCATTTAAAAACAAAACCAGAGGTGCGATACAACATCTGGCAATTGATGCCACTGGCCTCAAGGTTGATGGCGAAGGTGAATGGAAGGTCAAGAAGCATGGAACTGATGGGAAGCGAAGAGTCTGGCCTAAGCTGCATATCGCGGTAGATACAAGCACCCACGAAATAGTCGCAGCAGAGCTGAGCTTATCTAACGTAACTGATGCCGAAGTGCTCCCCAACTTACTCAAGCAGACACGTCGTAAAATCATTGAGATATCAGGCGATGGCGCTTATGACACAAGGAATTGCCATGATGCCATACGGATCAAGCGAGCGGTTCCGCTCATCCCGCCAAGAGAAGGAGCAGCCTTCTGGGAACAAGGGCATCCTCGTAACTTAGCGGTAGGTTGCCAGAAGCTCTACGGCTCCAACAAGAAGTGGAAAAAGCGGTATGGCTATCATAAGCGCTCGCTCTCAGAGACAGCAATGTACCGAGTGAAGCAGTTGTTGGGTGGAAAGCTAAGCCTAAGGAATTACAACGCTCAGGTTGGCGAGACTTATGCAATGATCAAAGCGCTGAACAAGCTTACAGGGCTTGGTATGCCTGAAACTCGGTATGTTGTTTAAGAACTGATCAACATGGGGCTACCATGTCTTCTCACCGAATTAAGCATCAAAGCCTATATGACAGAAACCTTACACAGAAAGGTGATTATTTTAACTTATGACTCAATAATAAGACTTCCTCTAAGTTACTAATATTCATAACAATGAATTAGTAATACATTTATTAATAATGCATAAATTCAATATGTGTGACTTCGATCAACATTAAGTGATTAAAAAACAGACAAAAGTAATTTAATGAGGGCCTGATTAAATGGCCTCTTAACAACGAAAAGGGGCGTATCCTCGCGGATACGCCCCTTGCTTAAGGGATGAATGTGCCCTTACTTTTGGGCTCTTGGCTCGTTCATTAACCCTAAAATCAGCGAGAATGTGGCAATTAATAAGACAATTGTGAATGGGAAACCTGTCGTCACTGCCATCGCTTGCGCAGCGGCTAGTCCCCCTCCCAGCAATAATGCAATCGCCACTAAGCCTTCAAACGTACACCAAAATACGCGCTGTGGTGTTGGTGCATCGACTTTACCACCAGCTGCAATAGTGTCGATAACCAACGAACCCGAGTCCGATGATGTAATGAAGAACACCACAACCAGAATGATACCGACAAAAGAGGTAATGCTTGATAAAGGCATAACTTCCAACATCTCAAACAACTTCAACGGAAGCTCGGCATCTTTAACGGCTTCATAACCATCATTTACAAACTGGCTAATTGCTGTTCCACCAAAGGCCGTCATCCAGAAAACACAGACTGTTGAAGGGACAATGAGTACGCAGAAAATAAATTCACGAACGGTACGTCCGCGCGATACACGTGCGATAAACATACCAACAAATGGTGACCATGAAATCCACCAAGCCCAGTAGAATGAAGTCCAGCCTTGAGAGTAGTTAACGTCTTCGCGATTAAATGGCATCGACAATGCTGGGAAGTTTTCCATATACGACAAAATGTTGTCGAAAAAGCCAGTCAAAATAAACAAGGTTGGCCCAACAATAACAATAAAGAACAGCAATAATGCCGCCAATACCATGTTAATTTCGGAAAGTCGTTTAACACCACCGTCCAATCCCGCAAGTACGGATATCAACGCAAATGCGGTGATAACAATAATCAGGACAATTTGTGTCGTGTCTGTTAGCGGAACGCCAAACAGAAAATTCAAACCTGTTGCTGCTTGAGAAGCGCCGTAACCCAATGAAGTAGCAAGCCCAAATACTGTCGCTACTACCGCAAGAATATCAATAATGTGGCCTGGCCAGCCCCAAATACGTTCACCGAAAACCGGGTAAAAAACCGAACGCATCGTCAGTGGTAGACCTTTGTTATACGAGAATATGGCGAGACCCAATGCCAGCAAGGCGTAAATGGCCCATGGGTGTAAAGCCCAGTGATAAATCGTTGCGGCCATACCCAATGACTGAGCCGCTTCGATATCACCTAAAGCGCCGCCGAGAGGTGCCCAATCTGTTCGGACTCCATTTTCCAGCACAGGCCCTGCGAGCGAAGAACTGAAGTGAGACATTGGCTCCGATACACCAAAGAATACCAGCCCGATACCCATACCTGCGGCAAACAGCATTGCCAGCCAGCCAGCGTAACTATAGTCAGGTAAAGCCTCCGTCCCGCCTATCCTAACTTTACCCAGTGGAGAGATGGCCAAACCAATACAAACTAAAACAAATATGTTACCGGAAAGAATGAAAAACCAATCAAGGCTAGAGGTTAGCCAGGATCGCATATGGACAAAAATCGGCTCTACTTGTTCCCTGAAAATCAAGGTAGCAAATACGAATATCACAATTGCTAACCCAGAGACCGCAAACACTCGGTTATGAATATCTAAACCAAAAGGTCCAACGGATAATACGACGTTGTCCTGACCGACTTGATAATCGGTATCTATAGGGTTGGCTTTTCCGCTGTGTTTAGGAATACCACCATTATCTTTACTCATTGAATGTTCCTTTATCTTTACACAACCTAAATAGGTGAAAGGTATGGATCAATTAACAACTACTTATTAGCCATAAGTATAAGTCTTAATAAATGAAAACATCTCGAATGCGTTCAAAGCAACTGAAAAAGTCGAAAATAAACGGCATGTGTTAGACACCTAAATGCAAGCACGCAAAGCAAAAATGTGACGTATTTCAGTGAAAAAGTGCTTTAAGTAACGTGTCTAAACGAGAGTATAAAAGTTCTCTTTTTACATTTCAAATATGACAATTTATGAAGTCAGACCCCTCCGCTAGCCAGTAACGCCCTGTCATTCGGATTATATTTCCCTTAGCCAGGGTGACTCCACTTACTATCAAGTGGACGGGTTTTCCTGGGCAAATAACAGAACTCGGCTCAAAAAGGCAAGGTTCGTCAGCACTCTGTGATAGCTGTAAGCTGTCTTGTTTTATTATCGATTAACTGGTGCTAGTGGATAAAAGCCCCACCACAAAAATTTGCCACCAAGAGATACGAGTTGTAGCTGTGTACACTCGCCAAAATATCGAGTGCACACAGTTCTAACACAGCGTATACCAAGCCGTTAATGTAAAATAATATTCATGGAATACTCAATACGAGACTCAAGTGCTGACAAAATCCAAACGGAATCTCGTGCATTGGGGTTGTTCAAGCATTGATGCAGAATGGTTATCACACCATCAGTCACGTGAGATGCAAATTTTTGCTCTCTGGTGTACATTGACGGTTGTAATGCCGAGCGTGTACAAATCATAGAGTAAATTTCGTCGCGAAAACCATCTATATCTTGATGAGTACACCGTTTAAAAGTCGTACTTTGAATAACATCAAAACACAAACTGGCACAGTGAATAGCTAGTGGTGAATACTTCATAGCTCACCTCCATTTGCCAGAAAGTTCGCAAAAGCACTACCGTCACGTCTAGTCAGGTTTGGTACATAACGGGAATACACACGAAATAACATGGTTGTGGTGGTGTGTCCCATCTGGTTTGCAATCCATTCTGGAGCCTCACCCGAGGCCAGCAATAGTGTCGCGTAGGTATGTCGCGTCTGGTATGGGTTTCGAGGCCTGAGTTTGGCTTTACGGAGGGTAGGGTACCAGATAGACTTTGAGACACTCTGGTAGTTCAAAGGCATACGTTTATCATTTGTAAAAACAAACTTATCTCTCAGGTAAGCCGTTTTTTTATGCTCTCGAAGTGCTTCGACAGCTCGATCAGTCAGCATAACTACTCTATATGAGCCATCAGTTTTTAAATCTGAAAGTTCGCCACGAACTAAACTCTGGTTAACGGTAATGGTTTTGTTGCTCAGATCGACATCTTTCCACATCAGGCCGTCAATCTCACTGGTGCGTAAACCAGTGAAAAAGCGGGTAATGTAATAAGTCTTATAATCTTCAGGGGCGTGAGCAATCACTTGTTCAACTTCGTGAAGATTAAATGGGTCAACTTCAGTACGTCCGACTTTTAATGCTTTAATATTTCGCCATGGGGAAGTAAAATCATAGCGATCAGCGGCTTCATTCAACATGACTCTTAGTGGCGTCATAATATGATTGATGCGGGAGGGGCTTAACTCTTTACCTTTTCGACCTGGAACTTTGGCGAGTGTAGATCGAAAGCTTAAGATTTGTTGTTTAGTGATGGCGCTGATCTTCTTATTCCCGAACATGGGAATGATGTACTTGTTTAGAATGCCTTCCACATCTTGGTAATGGCCTTTACGCCATTCAATTTCTTTCTCAGATAACCAGATTTCGGAAAAATCCTTCACCTTAGGTGAGTCAACAGAATCAAAATATTGCTGAGCAGTCTGTTTTTTTATCTCCAAATTTTTAAACTTTGAAACCGCTTTGCTATTTGGGAAGTATTTTTCATAATCGAATATGTCGATAATAATTTCGGCTTCAATTTTTTTTAGCAAGTGTGACAGGCGTTTTCGGTTTGCTGAAGTATCTGGCAATTGTGTCTGTTCACGACAACGTTGTCCTTTGTATCTGAACTGAAGAACCAATTTATTGTTTCGTACGTTTATAACACCCATAGTTTTCTCCTAAAACCCAGTTAAAAGAGATTGATATGAAATTCCGTTTAACATTTCTTCTTCAACTCTTTCCCAAATAAATAGAATTTTTCTTCCACCAAAAGGGCGGATGTAGTGGACACCTTCGAACAAGACGGAATCCTTTAGTTGCTCACGAATAACACGAGAATCATACTTGATACGTTCAGAGAGCTCTGAAGTTGTCAGATAGGTGTGGTTCATCGTAGAATCTCCTATAACACTATTTGATTTTTAAACGGTCTTAATGACCTCCTGTAGATTAAAATTTAGCACAGTATTTACCTATTGCAACCATTTATGACCTTCAGGAGAACATTTTTTGTAGGAGAAGAACATGTTGAAGTGCCATTTATCAAAAATTATGGGTGAGAAGCGTCTGAAAATTTCTGATGTGGCGAGGGATACAAACATTAATCGCGGTACAATTACCCGCCTATACAATGAAACAGCAACACGGGTTGATCTGGAAGTCATTGATAGCTTATGTGCGTATCTGCAAGTTAGCGTCGGAGAACTTTTTGAGTATAAGGGTGAGGATTTGGATTAAAAAATCTTATGTTGAGCTGATGAATGTCAAAATTCAATAGCTCAAATTTTGAAAAGTTACTGAATTAGGTATGGACACCGTTCTAGCCACTATTTGGCCACTGTGTCCATGCTGATGTGTAAAATGCACGTTATTACAAAGCGATTGATAAACAAGAACTAGATTTAAAACACTTGTGTTTCAATAAGTTGGAGGTGTTCAGGATAGAAAGTAAAGCTTGGAGCGGGCAGCGGGAATCGAACCCGCATCATCAGCTTGGAAGGCTGAGGTAATAGCCATTATACGATGCCCGCGAATCGATAGGACTCGGTTAATATGCCACACTGGACGAAAAAGAAAAGTCTTTTCTCATCAAATGTTTGTCAGTTGCCTAAAAAAGTAGCGGACTGATGTTAAAGTGTTCATTGTCTCTGGTTTTTTGTGGCACTCGCGATTTCGTTACTAAGCCTAGAGGCTTCCAATTAGGTCGTAAACACCGAATTCTTAGGTGTTTAGATGTTGATGATATTCAAGATTTTTTGTGCAAAGGTTAATCTCGTTTATTGAACAGTCACGTTTCATGGTCAAGACTAGATATTGAAATGATTACTTTTTACTGTTGATGCGTATGTATAACACAGGGTAATTCTGCTGAAACAGTCAGCTTAACCAAAGGAGATTTAACATGATGAGAGGTTTGATATTAGGGTTGGTGGTGATGCTGGTATCTGCTTGTACGACCGTGACAACCGATGTAGATAAACAAGCCGACTTTTCAGCTTACAGAACGTTTGACTTCGGTGCTCAGGCGGAAGCTCCTACCAGTATTGATGGTCGACGTATTGAGCAAGGGCTTGCTGAACAGCTTGAGGGTAAGGGTTTAAATAAGGTAAATAGTGGCGGTGACCTTTACGTACATCATGATATCGTAGAAGAATCCGAGCTTGTTTCTTCAGGATCGTCGGTGAGCTTTGGCTATGGCTGGAATAGCTTTGGTGTGATCACTTCAAGCCCAGAAAGATATAAAGAGCGTAAGTATGGGAAGTTGGTGGTTGAACTGGTTGATGCAAAGGCTAATCAAGTCGTTTGGAAAGGCGTTTCAAGTCGTAAACTGTCTGAGTCAATGAGCTCTGAGAAAAGAGAATCTCTCATCCAAGAAGAAATCGCGAAGATGTTTGAAAGCTACCCTTACGGTGAAAAATAATTAGTATTCTTAACGATTAAGAATACTAATTGCCAATAGTTACGCACAGGGTTAAAAGAACTTATCATTTTGGTTCTGGTTACCTTTGTGCGTACGACTCTGATTGCTTTACTCGGACTACTTTTCTGCTTGTTGGCTCCGAGCATGAGCCTTGCGTACTCACACCCAAATTTTCTTTCCGTTCATAACCAGAATATCGCTGTTGACGCTAAGTCGAAGCACTTTTCAGAACATCCCATCTCTTCAATACAGCAAGACTTTCCGAGTTTAAACAGCCGGAATGTATTGAGGGTTAGCCATGCTAAGGAAATGAGCTCGAACGACGATGTAGAACCCGAATGGTTTGAAATGCTTGATGTAGCATGGTGGGCGCATCGTTCGGCAATTTACTCGATGAAGCGGCTAAAACGCATCGGTAATGAGGCTTTAGGTTGTTGTATTGAAAGTATTTTTACTCACTCTAAATACAGAATCGGCGTGAGAAAAGAGTCGAATTTCATATACCGCTTTATACATGCTCGCTAACACATTCCATGTTTTTGCAACTTTTGGTTAATTATGCTTAGGAGCGGTTTATGTTTGATTCGATCATTCAGGTCTTGAGTGCTTTTTGGCATCAAGATTTCACGGCGTTAATGGCGCCAGGCAGTGCAGGTTTGGTTTATTTTGTTGTTGCTGTGAGTATCTTTTTGGAAAGTGGTTTTATTCCTGCTGCACCTTTCCCATGCGACAGTGTCGTCGTATTATCCGGTACGCTGGCGGCGGTTGGCGTCCTTGACCCAATTATGATCATGTTGGTGATAGCTGTTAGTGCGGGGTTGGGAAGTTGGGCGGCTTATTTACAAGGCAAGTGGCTAAATCGCTTACCTAAGGTTCAAGGCTGGGTGAGTGCGGTTCCTCAAAAGCGTTTGGAACAAGTCGACGTATTACTCAGTAAACATGGATTGGTTGCGCTTTTGTGCGCGCGGTTTATTCCGGTTGTTCGTTCCCTATTGCCATTAATGATGGGGTTGCGAGTGAAACGTATTAGTAAATTCCATTACTTTGCGTGGCTGAGTGCGATTTTATGGACGCTGATATTATGCGGTTTTGGTTCATTACTTCCTTTGCTACCAGAAAATATGAGCAAAGCAATCACAATGCTATTAATGGCGGCACCAATAATTACTCTTGTGATTGGAGTGCTTAGTTTCTTGTTTGTTAAAGCACGTCGAGCGACCTGTAAACCCAAGGATGTGTCAGAGTTTTCCCAATAAGTTTACTTTGATTTGCACTTTTAAGCTTGTATGCAGATTAGACATCTAATCGACAGGTTTTTGTCAGTAAAAAGAAAGGCGCATACATTGCGCCTTTCTTTTTGAGTGTCGTTAGGGTTTCGAATTTAATAGCCAATGCTATATAGGTATTCGCCAACTTCTTTGCACTGAGACTTGTAGATGTTCTCTACTTCAGACTCATTCTTATCTGCTGCTTTAAATTCAAGTTCGGCAGACGATAGCTGGTCAAAGCTGTAGTCTCTCTCAGACATTAAGTAGTGTCTGAACATCGCTCTGTGTTCCGGAACTGCAATACGTGCGTTAGAAACGTTGGCACACTCTAACAGAGTGTCGTTACTCATTTCTTCTGGCTTAGTTTCTGTGTTTGCTAAGGTTGAGCCCGCTGCAAATAGTAATGCTAGTGCGATGGTTGTAGCGATTCTTGTCATTATATGGACCTCAAATTGGTTCTAGTAACAATGAGCATATTGGTTCTTATCGTTACATTTTCGTGTTCTCTGTATGTCATAAAAAGTTAAACAACAGAGAAGGCGTTGCGACCATGAGTAAAGACGTACATTAAGTTCGCTTCCTTTCTTCCTGAGAGGCGATAAAGAGAGCGTTGACTCATGAGTCCGCCATAACTGTCTAGAGGTAAGCGAGATGCTTGTTTTGCCAACTCCAGTAGTGGTGGAGAAGAGAAAGCAATAAGTAAAAAATAATCAGGAGTAAAATCTGATGATAAAACGCCATCAGTAGCTGATGTTCGGCGACAGGAGACAAGCCCGAACAACTCGCGCTTTATATGTAGGTAGTAACTTTCTGAACCCCAAGAGCTCAGAGAAGCTGAGGCATGAAAATCAGTGTGTGCTAGCTCAAAATCGTCCTGTTGAGAGAGTTTAAGTAGGCGCTCGGAAGTGTAATGTTTGGTGTGGTGCCACTCATGCGCATATGAAGCTGTGATGAGCCCTGAGAGCAGGGACAAAGAAAGCATCAATAATATACGGTGTAGATAACGCAAGAAGTAACCCTAAACATATAAAGCCACAGTTACCCACCATGATTAAGGAATCTTAGTGGAACTATGATAACGATGAAAGCCAGTGTCTGATCAACTCAGCGTATACTAACGAGATGGAAGGGGGATGAACAGAGTTTTCTGATCGCACTTAGGTATATCAGCGAATAACACAATAATTTTCGCTTTCGAGTAAGCGAAAATGGAAAGAGAGTCGTTGCACAGGACGATTAAGCTAACAGGATTATTACTAGGGAAGAAATAGAATCTTCTTTTTCTTCCCCATATGTGTCGCATCGATATTATGCGCTTGCGTAAATAACGCTGCCGCCTTTTATGGTGTCAATGATCTCGCGAGACAACTTCTCTGGCAAAGCAGGGCAACCCCAACTGCGTCCGAGGTATCCATTCTTCTTGATGAAGGAAGGGTTTGCGTAATCGGCACCGTGCACGACAATGTAACGCTCGCGAGCTTTGTCGTTTAATCCAGAGCTTAGCCCATCTAATCGAAGTGAATAGCCATTTGAGCCGTAGTAAGTGGTATCAGTCAAAAAAGTGCCCAATGATGTTTTTCGCGAGTTCACGACATTTGAAAACTGTGTCGCTGTTTTCTTTCCGCTGTTCACGCCGTGAGAAACATACGTATTGTAGATTAGCTTCTTTTTATCTAAATCAACCACATAAAAACGCTTTTCAGTTGATGGTTTACTATAGTCGATGATCGTTAGTACCGACTTCTTTCTATCGGGTGTCTTCTGATAAGCGATGTAAGCGTCACTGAACAACTTAAAGTCTACTATGCCATCTAGCTTGGCTTGTTTAAACACATGTTCAACTTGCTTTGGTCGTAAATGATCCCTGGGTTCGTTATCTGATTGTTTTGCAAAAGCAAAAGGTGAGACAGACAACAGCGCACATGTAAATAATAAAATTAACTTTTTCATCTTGGCTAAATAAAACTCTATGGTGTTACAAATTTACCGATTGCTTCATGCATTCGTTAAAACAACATGCACATCAATATAATTCTATTCCCAATGTTTCTTATTGCACGCTTAGGTGCTTGATATTGGGTTGACGATAAGTTTTCGAGTTAAAAACTAACTAATTGAAACTTATAAAAAATATGAAGTTTAACGATGATTTCTATAAACTTCGGCGTAAATAATATCTGATATATGTAATTAATAAAACTGTGTTTAAGGATATTTGTGAAGTTGCTAATTTATAAAAACGGCGTTTTATTTTTCGTACTTTAGAAACTCTTTTTATTTCAATGTGTTTTCTTTTTCTACGCTTTATCCAATACCTCAAAAGTTTGTGATTTAACTCGTAACAAATCGTAACGCCGAATCGTTATGTGTATAAATGCATTTATAATGTATGAATAAACAACAGGGTGGTAAGAAAAGGTAGTAAAACAGCGGTGAATCGGTTGTTTTTAATTCACGATTGACAAAGCTAAGTCTAAGTCGTACAAAAATTGAACTTGTGAATGTATCGTTTAAGTGAGAGTGATGAGCTCGACAAAAGTGAAGTGATGCGTGCTATTGTTTATTCTCTAACTTATTCGATTACATAAGGAAGGTACATAGTAAAAATTGAAAAAATAATTCTATCGTGTGGATTAAAATATATAAATAATAAAACTTAGAAATTAAAAGATAAGAACGCCAGATATTAATTCATTAAATTTTTGAACATGAAAGTAAACTCTATCTATTATGTTTGGTTTGGTTTGGTTTGGTGTGAAAGCGCTCGTCTCATTAAGAAAAGCGCTCAAATTTATTTAAGGACGGTTATGACAGCATTTAATAAAGTGTTTATTGTCACTCCCAATGTTAATGATTTTGCAATGTTGCAAGAGTCGCCATTGGAAATGTCTCTTCAAGTAACGGCAAGCAAACCTATCCAACTCTATGGAGAGTCTGTTAAAGCCAGTTGGAAAAGTATTGATATTGAATGGTTAGACGTTATGGGTGAAAAGCCATTGCCCAGGCCTGATATTGCAGCATGGGGATCTTTTACTCTTGCTGTATCCGCTTCTATTGCGGATAAGCTCGATGTGTTGAGCGAGAATGTCGAATTTTTACCATTAAATCTACAAGGAAAGCCTTGGCGAGCATTAAACATTGTCACTCAAATTGATGCCATTGATACCTCTGCTACCGAGTATAATCTTCGTCATGGTAAGCTAAGTCGTGCTAGACCGTTTAAGAAACTCGTTTTGAATAGAGAAGCCGTTAATGAGTCTGACTTGTTCAGAGTAAAAGGTGCTGGGCTCAGAACGTTTTGCACGGACAAAAAAGGTGGCTTGTACGATAGCGTCAAAGCGCTGAATTTGACCGGTTTGGATTTCAAGGAAGTGCTGGTTTAAAAACGAATAAATAGTAATTTACTCAACTAAAGTCATAGATATAGGTATGGGGGAACAAAAGCTGAGCATCTATCAATGAAGCTCATATACAGCTAAATACAGCCGCCACAGTTGTGACTGCTGTACTTCTCCCCTTAACTTATGTTCTTGAAACCCTAATTGAGCTGACCATGGACGCATCAAATCGACTGTCGTCATTTGCCGATTGCCACCACAAGCTCAATTGTTCTTTAGTCATTGGTTTGCCAAATAAATAGCCTTGCATATAGTCGCAGCGGTATGCCGATAGCCATTCATGCATCATATTGTGTTCAATACCTTCTGCTGTAACCGTTTTATTTTGGGCATGGCATAGCTCAATAATAGGTTTGATCACATGGCCGTTGTTGGTGTTCATCAATGTAACGAGGAACTCTCGATCAAATTTGATTTTTTGAACCGGATACTGAACGAGCTGAGTTAACGATGTGTAACCAGAACCAAAGTCATCAATTGCAAGACGGTAGCCACGTTTTGATAGCTCATCAAGTAGAGCCGTGCCTTGTTGTTCTGCGGCAAAGGTTTCGGTTATTTCTATCTCAATACATTCTGGTTTAACACTGTGCAGTGTCGCTTGTTCATGGATGTAGTTTGCCATTTCTATCGAGTTTAGCTCTGCTGATGAAAGATTGACCGAAAGAACAATATCCTTACCGAAAATATTCCTTAATTGATAGTATTCCGCCGTTGCATTGGCGAAAACCCAGCGGTCAATTTTATCAAATAATCCGGCTTGCTCTGCAATTGGAATAAACTCCTTTGGAGGGATAGGGCCGATACCTTCGGCTTCCCAGCGCAACAAGACTTCTAACCCCTCAATTTCGTTGTTTCGATTGTTCATATAGGGTTGAAAAACGAGGTGAAATTCTTCCTCTACATTGCTTTTTCGGAGCGCACGTTCAAGTTGACTTCGTCTTTGAGACTCAATATTGAGAGCGGCTGAATAATAGGCGTATTGATTTTTCCCTGCCCGTTTTGCTTGATACATAGCCGCATCGGCACTGGAGAGTAACTTCGCGATGTCAGTACCGTCTTGAGGATATTGTGCAATACCTACGCTTGCCGTAACGGGAAATGAATTACTCCAAGATGAACTGAGATTACTAATCGGTTTTAGTAACTCTGATGCAAGCAAATCAGGCAAGCGTTTTACCTCTTGATTTGAGCTCAGCAAAATTGCAAATTCGTCACCAGATAACCTGGCGGCAAAGCAGGGGCTGTTGTAATCGTGCGATAACTTTTGACAAGCATCCTTGATGTGTGATGAGAACACTTTTAATAAGTTATCTCCCAATTCATGCCCGTATTTATCATTCACGTATTTAAAGTTATCAAGATCGACGTAAACAACCCACAGAAACTGCGAAGGGGAGATAAGTTCACGAGTTGCAAGCTCATGAAAACGATGGCGATTGGCGAGTTGCGTCAGGTGATCCGTTTCAGCTAGGCGTTTTGTCTTTTTATAGATGACATTAAGTTCCTCATACATATCAAAAAAGCGTGCAGAGAGGCGTCCTATTTCATCGTTTGTTTCTAGCTTTTCAATATTGTCACGTTGATTAGATTCAAGTTCGTTCAGCTGCTTATCAAGGCGAGAAACAGGGCGCAACACATAGCGGTACAACACCAAAATGATTAATGTGATAGTGAAAAACGCCGCTACGCCAAAGGAGAAAGCAAGTTCTAGCCACACTTTATCGACTTTATTCCACATTAAATATTCGGCAGGAGAAAGCACGGCATAAAAGTGCGGCAGCAGCTCAATGGTTTGAGCGAGAGGAATATCAAGATAAATGGGTTTGTCGGCGAAAGTAATCACGCTGTGCGTGTCAAACTCGATGTCATGCTTAATCTCGTTAAAGGCTTCAAGTGATACGGAAACTACCACAAAAAACACATTTTTCGAGTCAAAGCTCAAAGGGTGAGTCCCCGTTCTTTTGTCGACGACCTCATATTGAAGAAGAATGCTTTGTCCACTGGAGTTATAAATAAAGCCAGTGTGACTGAAAGCCTCTCTCTCATTGAAACTTCGTGATATGTACTCTAATACCTTTGGGTCGACCACGCCCGATGATTCGTAATATTTGTTTTCTGTGTAGTAGAGAAGGTTTTGTTTGCCGTCGAGGATCGCCATGCTCGCATCGCCTTTGTAACCATGGCTTAATACTTCAGCGGTCTCGTCTAATCGATTAAACAAGACTCGCTCACGATAGGGGTTGTTATGATTAACCAAATAGTCTTGTAATACATCACTTTTACTGAGCGTATAGGCATAGCTATTAAGAAAAATATTCGCTTGTCGAAACTGCCCGGCGAGCTTTTCCATCTGCAACTGAATATAGCTGTCTTCCCGCTTGATGAGCGTCACTTTTTGAATGCTATAAATAATATAGCTAGATACTAACGCGCTTAATAAGATCACTGGCGCGACAAGCAAAATGACTCTATTGCTTAACTTCATTATGGTTCTTAGTTTCCGTTTGTGTCCCTACAAACGTCGCGTACCAGGTAAGGTACTGAACGGATGATGTGTTTTGGCAAATTGTAACCAGATTGTAAGGTGAGCGTTCTCCAAAATCAGGCAGCTATCTAAGAATTGTGATGACGTGAAAGGTTTCGAGCTTATTAACTAGAGGTTTTCTCAGTAGTTGGACGTCTCTTTTCCTTCCTCCCTGTATAAAACCTAACCGTAATGACAGGGAAATACCATCATCGAAACGTTTCGATGGTAAAGTGTGACTCAAGTGCACTTTTCCTATTCAATGACAATTGAATTACAGATCATTCTCACACCTTATCGATCTCACACTGGTCAAATTGCGATGACGAATTATTATTTCATCGAAACGTTTCGATGAGTTTTCTGTTAATAACGAAAACACTTTAAGACAGGCGCTCATGGTTGTATGAACGTGTAACCGAAAGGTCGATGAGATGAAAAAAAGTACCCTAATTAACTCAGATATTTCTTACTTGGTGGCGACGCTAGGCCACACCGACGAGATCACGATATGTGATGCTGGTCTACCAATCCCAGAGCATGTTCAGCGAATCGATTTGGCGCTAACGCATGGGGTACCAAGTTTTCTTGATACTGTTCGCGTAATTCTATCTGAGTCCCAAATCGAAGGGGTCATCATTGCGGAAGAGTTCTCTGATGCAAGCCCAGTTTTGCATGAAGCGTTGCTCAACGAACTGAGCAAAGAGAGTGAAGAGACGGGCAAATCTATTGAGGTGAGCTACGTGTCACATGAAGCGTTTAAAGCACGCACGGCCCAAAGTCGCGCTATCGTAAGAACCGGCGAATGCTCGCCATATGCGAACGTTATTTTCCAAGCGGGCGTGGTTTTTTAAGCCAGAGATATTGAGGACAGATTATGACTCAAGCCATTCTACAACTAAGCGAAATTGAGAAGGCGTTTCCGGGCGTAAAAGCACTCGACAAAGCAAGCCTGAATGTTTATCCAGGCCGTGTTATGGCGCTGATGGGTGAAAATGGAGCAGGCAAGTCAACGTTAATGAAGGTGTTGACAGGCATTTACCACATGGATGCGGGGAGCATTCAATATCAAGGTCAGCCGGCGGCCTTTAAAGGTCCACGCGATTCACAGGAAGCTGGTATTAGCATAATTCACCAAGAGCTGAACCTGATTCCTGAACTGACGATTGCCGAAAATATTTACTTGGGACGAGAGTTCACCGGCTCCTTAGGGCGTATCCAGTGGGGCAAAATGTATGACGAAGCTGACAAGCTTTTAAAACGTCTCAATGTAAAGCATTCATCAAAAACATTGCTTGGCGATTTAAGCCTTGGTGAACAACAAATGGTGGAAATTGCAAAGGCATTTTCGTTTGAGTCGAAAGTCATCATTATGGATGAGCCAACGGACGCACTGACCGATACCGAAACGGAATCACTGTTTAAAGTGATTAATGAGCTCCGCGAGCAAGGATGCGGCATCGTATACATTTCGCATCGTCTTAAAGAAATCTTTGAAATCTGTGATGATATTACAGTGCTTCGTGATGGTAAGTTTATCGGTGAGTGCAAGGTGTCCGACACTGATGAAGATGGCCTAATTGAAATGATGGTTGGCCGAAAATTAGAAGAGCAATATCCACGTATTGATGTCCAACATGGCGAAACCTGTCTTGAAGTCATTGGTTTGACTGGGTCTGGCGTTCAGGATGTGAGCTTTACTCTCAAGCGCGGTGAGATTCTCGGAATTTCTGGCTTGATGGGCGCAGGCCGCACTGAACTCATGAAAGTCATTTACGGCGCATTACCTAGTGAGCATGGTGTTATCAATCTTGACAACAAAACTATTAACCCGGTTAGCCCGCAAGATGGCTTGGCAAATGGTATCGCTTACATCTCTGAAGATCGCAAAGGCGATGGTTTGGTTTTAGGTCTTTCAGTTAAGGAGAACATGTCACTTTGTTCGCTAAACCAGCTGACCAAAGGCTTCCAGATTCAACACAGCGACGAAGTGATTGCAGTGGAAGATTTTATTAAGTTATTCAACATTAAAACCCCAACGCGAGATCAAATCATCGGCAACTTATCTGGTGGTAACCAGCAAAAAGTTGCGATTGCGAAAGGGTTAATGACGAAACCTAAAGTTCTGATTCTGGATGAGCCAACACGTGGTGTTGATGTCGGAGCAAAAAAAGAGATTTATCAGCTCATCAACAAGTTTAAGGCCGAAGGCATGAGCATCATCTTGGTTTCTTCCGAGATGCCTGAAGTGCTCGGCATGAGCGACCGTATTTTAGTGATGCATGAAGGTCGTATCACTGGCGAATTTGATGCGAAAGACGCCGATCAAGAAAAATTACTCGCCTGTGCCGTAGGCAAAGAGATCAATGAGGAAGCAGCATGAGTACGAATACCATGAGCAAACCAACCGAAACTGGCAACAAGAAGTTGTTCACAAAAGAGTGGCTGATTGAGCAAAAATCACTGATAGCTTTGATCTTTCTGATCGTTGTTGTATCATTTTTGAACCCGAACTTTTTTACGGTCGACAACATTCTCAACATTCTTCGTCAAACCTCCGTGAATGCCATTATCGCAGTGGGTATGACATTAGTTATTTTAACAGCAGGCATCGACTTAAGTGTTGGTTCGGTATTGGCATTGTGTGGTGCCTTTGCGGCAAGCATGATTGCGCTTGAGGTTCCGGTGCTAGTGGCGGTTCCAACTGCTTTAGTCGCAGGTGCAGCGTTAGGTGCGATCAGCGGTATCATTATTGCGAAGGGTAAGGTGCAGGCATTTATCGCTACGCTGGTTACCATGACGTTACTACGCGGTGTGACCATGGTGTACACCGAAGGTCGTCCAATCTCGACAGGCTTTACTGACACCGCGGATGCGTTCGCATGGTTTGGTACTGGCTACGCGCTAGGCATTCCAGTTCCTGTTTGGTTAATGGTGGTTGTGTTCGCTGCGGCTTGGTATTTACTAAACCACACGCGCTTTGGTCGCTATGTTTACGCACTAGGCGGCAATGAGTCTGCGACTCGCCTATCAGGTATCAATGTAGACCGAGTGAAGATTGGTGTCTACGCCATCTGCGGTATGTTAGCAGCGCTTGCAGGCATTATTGTAACGTCTCGTCTTTCTTCGGCGCAGCCAACAGCGGGTATGGGCTACGAGCTAGACGCTATCGCAGCGGTTGTTCTTGGCGGTACCAGCTTGATGGGCGGTAAAGGCCGTATCATGGGTACCTTGATTGGTGCGCTGATCATCGGTTTCTTGAACAATGCACTTAACCTACTTGATGTTTCTTCTTACTACCAAATGATTGCAAAAGCAGTGGTTATCTTGCTTGCGGTATTGGTAGACAACAAAAACAAGTAATTCATAACAATCTGTATATATAACAGTGAATACAAACCGAGTCAGGGGACGTGTACTGGCTCACCCTACACAAAGGACTAGAACGATGAAAAAACTTGCAACTCTTATCTCTGCTGCACTTCTTTCTTCAACCGTATCGGTAGCGGCGCAAGCTCAAGATACCATGGCGATTGTGGTTTCGACGCTAAACAACCCGTTCTTCGTAACGATGAAAGACGGTGCGGAAGCAAAAGCGAAAGAATTGGGGTACGACTTAATTGTACTGGACTCGCAAAATGACCCGAGTAAAGAACTGTCGAACATCGAGGATTTAAGTATTCGCGGCGTAAAAGCAATTCTTATCAACCCAACGGATTCTGATGCAGTGTCTAATGCAATTCGTATGGCGAACCGTTCTAAGATCCCTGTGTTGACATTAGACCGTGGTGCAAGCCGTGGTGAAGTTGTGAGTCACATCGCGTCGGACAACGTAATTGGTGGTGAAATGGCAGGCCACTACATCATGGAAAAAGTCGGCGAAAAAGCAAAAGTCATTCAACTTGAAGGTATTGCGGGCACATCGGCAGCGCGTGAGCGCGGTGAAGGCTTTATGAATGCCGTGAAGGGCAGCGATATGGATCTTCTTGCTAGCCAACCAGCTGACTTTGACCGCACAAAAGGTCTAAACGTAATGGAAAACCTGCTAGCGGCTAACCCGGATGTACAAGCGGTATTTGCACAGAATGATGAAATGGCGCTAGGTGCACTTCGCGCAGTTCAAGCTTCTGGCAAAGATGTCGTTATCGTTGGTTTTGATGGTACGGAAGACGGCATTGCAGCAGTTAACCGTGGCAAACTAGCGGCAACTATTGCTCAGCAACCAGACCTTATCGGTGCTTTAGGTGTTGAAACGGCTGACAAAGTTTTGAAAGGTGAAGAAGTAGAAGAGTACATCCCAGTACCACTAAAAGTAGTCACTAAGTAAGTTTCAAGTTCCAATAAATCATCCTAATTTTTGCTCTCTCCTCCGTTTATATCTGTCGTTTAGGAGGTGAGGGCAAATTTACCCAAAATACTGCAAAGTGTGGGGTATAGATGCCTTTGGCTTTTTATCGAGACTCCTTCGTCAGGAAGAGAAGTTAAAGTCATCTAATGTATTTTCCTAAACAGTTTTTAAAAAGGGTTCATTCAGAACCGAGGATAACCGTATGAATAAGTTAGTGGTGTTAGGTAGTGTAAACGCTGACCATGTTCTTCAAGTGCCTTCTTTCCCTCGCCCAGGCGAGACGCTGCATGGTCGCAACTATCAAGTTATCCCAGGTGGCAAAGGTGCCAACCAAGCCGTCGCGGCGGCGCGATTAAATGCAGACATAGGTTTTATCGCTTGTGTGGGCGACGACTCATTCGGCATTAACATTCGCGAAAACTTCAAAATGGACGGCATCGATATCACTGGTGTGAAGATGCAGCCAAATTGCCCGACAGGTATCGCGATGATTCAAGTGTCGGACAGTGGTGAGAACAGCATTTGCATTTCAGCTGAAGCAAACGCCAAACTGACAGCAGAAGCGATTGAGCCAGATTTAGAGCGTATTCGCCAAGCAGATTACTTGCTAATGCAATTGGAAACGCCGATGTGCGGCATTGAGAAAGCTGCACGTGTAGCGAAAGATGCCAAAACCAATGTCATTCTGAACCCAGCGCCAGCTCGCGAACTGTCAGATGAATTACTGTCTTGCATTGACGTGATTACACCAAATGAAACGGAAGCTGAAGTTCTGACAGGTATTACTGTAACAGACAACGAAAGCGCGCAAGAAGCGGCGAATGTGCTACATGGTAAAGGTATAGAAATCGTCATGATCACACTCGGTGCAAAAGGCGTTTGGTTAAGCCAAAACGGTCGAGGCGAAATCATCTCGGGTTTCCGCGTTGAAGCGACGGATACTACCGCAGCGGGCGATACATTTAATGGGGCATTCGTCACTGGTCTCCTAGAAGATTTACCTTTAGAATCAGCGATTAAGTTTGCACATGCGGCGGCTGCAATTTCTGTGACCCGCTTTGGCGCGCAAACGTCGATTCCAACCCGCGAAGAGGTGGACGCGTTTCTCGCTGAACAATAAGGCGCACAACGCCTCATTAAAATAGGAGTAGTAACATGGCGACGATGAAAGACATCGCAAAACTGGCAGGGGTTTCCACTTCAACAGTGAGCCATGTTATTAACAAGACGCGTTTTGTGAGCGAAGAGATCTCTGAACGCGTTAACAATGCCGCAAAAGAGCTTAACTACTACGCGCCCTCTGCGTTGGCGCGTAGCCTCAAAGTCAATCGTACCAAAACCATTGGTATGCTCGTGACAACCTCAACCAACCCATTCTTTGGCGAAGTCGTAAAAGGCGTAGAGCGCAGCTGCTACCAAAAAGGCTACAGCCTCATTTTATGTAACACCGAGGGTGATAACGAACGTATGCGTCAATCCATTAATACGCTATTGCAAAAGCGTGTCGATGGTTTGATCTTGATGTGCTCGTCGCTAGAAGGAGAGCGTATCGATGTATTTGAGCGTTACCCAGATATCCCAGTTGTGGTAATGGACTGGGGGCCGATGCTATTTACAAGCGATAAAATCCAAGACAACTCACTTCGTGGCGGTTACTTAGCGGCGAAATACTTAATTGATTGCGGCCATACCGAAATTGGGTGCATCACTGGCCCTTTGATTAAACACCAAGCGCAAATGCGATACGAAGGTTATAAGCGAGCAATGAACGAAGCTGGCTTGGAATTTAATGCCAATTGGATCATTGAGTCTGACTTCGAATGTGAGGGTGGGTATCAAGCGTTCAAAAAAATGGCTCAGCGTGGCGCATTACCCAGCTCGATTTTCGTCTCTAACGATATGATGGCGATGGGTGTGATTAACGCCGCAAATGAGCTCGGTATTAAAGTGCCGGACGACCTATCCATTATTGGTTACGATGACATCCATATCGCGAAATTTATGTCGCCATCGCTAACTACCATTCATCAGCCTAAGTACCGTTTGGGGCAGGCTGCCGTTGAGACTC
Source organism: Vibrio sp. 1580 (assembly GCF_033340055.1). Lineage (NCBI taxonomy): Bacteria > Pseudomonadati > Pseudomonadota > Gammaproteobacteria > Vibrionales > Vibrionaceae > Vibrio > Vibrio sp. 1580. The sequence goes on along the minus strand of NZ_JAWOVT010000008.1, from coordinate 121,697 downwards.
TTGTCCGAAAGTTGGATGAAAAATCAACAGAGGCACAGGTCGTACAATTAGAGCCGACTCTAGTGGAACGAAAAAGCGTCAAGAGGTTAAAGTCAAACCTCACTGAATGACGTGTGATGTTGAGCTAAAAAATTAAAAAAGTCGTTTCTCTTTATACGATAAAGCCTTACTATCGTCGTTGATTATAAATAAAACTATTAATTGTTGTCTGGCGGATTAGTCAAATGTTATCAAAAGGTTACGCTAAGTTATCTGTAAAACACCCTTGGTTTCACCGAGTTAATGTTATTACAGTTGTATTGATTTTTTTTGTGAGCTGCTATCAGCTACTGGTTAATGAAGCATTTGAGTACGCAATTGGCTTTATTATTACACTTTTGGCGTCAGCTTTATTTGCATCAGCTTCTGCATTCAAAAAACGCTATCTAGGCTTGGACTCATAGGCACGTCTATTTCCAACACCGTTCAATAGCATCATTTATTGCTTTCAAGTAAACATTGAACTGAATTATGATCGAGTGCATCAAGAGGAGGACAAATGTCCTCCTTTTTGTTGGGGATCACGCTCTAATATAAGCGTATTCCAAACAAAATAATAAAGGACATGTTATGGACCTCTTTGCCTTACTCGATATTAATAATACTCTCGTTAACATTCCGATTGGCGACGGCTACGCAATGAGTTGGATCGAAGCTTTCGGTACCGTTTTTGGACTGCTTTGCATTTGGTTTGCCAGCCAAGAAAAAACCATCAACTACTTATTCGGTTTGCTGAATGTCACGCTTTTTGCCGTTATCTTTTTTCAAATTCAGTTATACGGATTATTGCTTCTTCAATTGTTTTTCTTCTGTGCGAACATTTACGGCTGGTATGCGTGGACTCGTCCAAACGCACAAGGTGAAACGCTGGAGGTTCGCTGGTTAAATAAACAGAAACTTATTACTACTGCCTCTATTAGCGTTGCATGTATCGCATTATTAAGGATCTATATCGACCCATTTTTCTTTGCGCTAGCAAACATTGCTGTTGATAGCTTGAATCTCTTTGGTGCTGGCTTGGCTGAACCGGTGCTTGAACCTGACGCGTTTCCGTTCTGGGATGCGACCATGACAGTACTTTCTGTTGTTGCACAAATTCTGATGACACGTAAATACGTCGAAAACTGGATTCTATGGGTCGTGATTAATATTATCAGTGTGGGTATCTACGCGACGCAAGGTGTTTACGCAATGTCTGTTCAGTACGCGATTCTTATGTTCATCGCTGCCAATGGCACGCGTGAGTGGGCTCGTAGCGCTAAGCGCAATGGCGATAAAACCTTAGCGCACGCTGCTGCGTAAGGAACGAAAAATGGCCAAACAACCTCATATCGGAGTGGATGAAACACAAATCGCTCCCCTCGTTATTGTATGCGGCGAGCCAGATCGAGCGAATCGTATCGCGGCATTATTTGATGATGCAGAAATGGTGTCGGAAAACCGCGAGTACCGTGTGTTTACCGGCAACTACAAAGGCAAGCCTGTTTCAGTGTGTAGTACAGGTATAGGTGCGCCATCGATGATCATCGCAGTGGAAGAGCTAAAACAGTGCGGTGTGACTCATGTGGTACGTGTTGGATCGGCGGGGGCAATGCAATCAGGCATTCACCTTGGCGAGTTGATCATTGCCGAAGGCGCGGTAAGAGATGAGGGCGGCTCTAAAGCGTATGTCGATTCGTCTTATCCAGCCTACGCAAGCTTTTCACTGTTAAAGGAAGTTGAGCGTTACTTGTCGATGCAAAAAGTGCATTATCATTTTGGTGTGGTGCGTTCTCACGACAGTTTCTATACCGATGACGAAGATGCAATATGCCAACATTGGAACAAGAAAGGCATCTTAGGTGCCGATATGGAAACCTCTGCGCTGTTTACGGTCGGTCGACTACGAGGCCTTCATGTGGCTTCGATATTAAACAACGTGGTGCTGTATCAACAAGATGTGAAAGAAGGTGTTGGTCAGTACGTTGATGAAGCCAAAGTAATGATGCAAGGTGAGAAGAGTGCCGCGATTACGGCATTAGAAGCCTTGGTTGCTCAGCGTTAGCCAGTCTCTATCTCAGTAAGTCACATAAACAGAATAGATGTAAAGCGACAGCTCACTGTCGCTTTTTTATTTGGAGTTACGGGGTACAATCCACCTTAAATAGTTGTCCGTAACTTTTTCTGAGAGAGCAGAAAATGAAAATCAGCCCTTATCCGACTGGTCGCTTCAAAACATACCTTGAAGAAAAGAGTGCCACCTTTCGCGATTTGATTTATCAATGCCAAATAAATTCGCGTTACTTTGATGCTGGGGAAGCAATTCTCCGCCAAGGTGAGCAACTTCAGTACTTGTATGTTGTGCCAGTAGGTCGAGTCTCGATGAACATATTGGCCGCAAATGGACGACGTTTTCAATTAGGGGAAGCTAACTGCGACTATCATATTTATGGTGAAATGGAGTTCTTCACTCAGACTCCTTGTCAATGGAATGTGATAGCAGATGAACATATGCAGGTTGATGTTATCTGTATCCAAAAACTAACCGAAGCACTGCAAAATCATCCCCAAATGATGGTGTTCTTCGCTTCAGCATTGGCTGAGGATTATCAAGACTCCATGGATATCTACACTAATCGTTTGTTGCATCCCATTACTTACAACATTGCCTATGATCTTCTCGTCCGTAATCAGACGGATAAGTTGCTTGGTGGTTTTGATAAAGTGAACCAAGAGGCTGAGCGGTTTGGTACCTCAGGCCGAGTCTATCGACGTGCAGTTAAGGACTTGATTGAAAAGGGATTGATTACAAAAACGGACAACGGTTTGGAGATTATTGATGAGCTGGCACTCAAAGCGTTTATTGAAGCGCATGAATGATACGCCCAGGTATTGGAACTGATGGGTTTTATAAGTCTTTGATATATCTAAGTCTTGAGTAAACGTAACTAATGTAAAGTACCTTAAATTTTGTTGAATGCATTAAAGAGTAGCGTTATATTGCGAACGCGTATGATAATAGATCTCATTAAGGCTTAACAAAATGAAAAAATTCGTTGGTGCGGCTATGCTGTCGTTATTTACTGTTTCTCCTTCTTTCGCTGCTAAAGTTGTGATTGACCACTACATGGGTCAAACAGAGCTAGAACAATCCCCAGAGCGTGTGGTTGTGATTGGCTTTGGCCCGCTAGATGCGTTGGACAACTTTGGTATCGATCCTGTTGCAGTATCTAACTCTTCTAATCTTCCTAGTTACCTTTCAAAATACAGCAAAGATAACTACACCTCTGCGGGTAGTTTGTTTGAACCTGATTTTGAAACCATCTACATGCAAAAACCGGATTTGATTTTGGTTGGTCCGCGAGCGTCTGCGAAATATGAAGAGCTGAGTGAAATTGCCCCTACAGTTGTTTTTGCGGCGAAAGAGAACCAAGGCTATTGGGAAGGCACGCAAGCGCAATGGCGCAATATTGGTAAGATCTTTAATATCGAAGAAAAAGTAGAGCAGAAAATTGAAGCGCTAGATGCTCAATTCAAAGCAATCCGTGACTACAACCAATCGAACAAAAATGATGCATTAACGATTTTGAGCATGGGTGACAACATCAGCGCGTTTGGTGCCCAGTCGCGATTTGGCGTCATTTATAACGACTTTGGCTTCTTGGAAACGGTTGAGCACGTGAAAACGGGCACTCACGGAGATGTCATTTCTTATGAGTTTATTCGTGAAGCTAACCCGAAAAATATTCTCGTGGTTGACCGAAATTCTCTGACAGGTACGCCGGATAACGATATTCGTAAATCCATGGATAACGACTTAGTCAAAGCTACTGCGGCATATAAAAATCATAAAATCACTTATTTAGATGTGGACGCGTGGTACTTGTCGATGTCTGGTGTGACAGCAACAGAAAAAATGGTCAGTGAGATAAAGCAAACCGTTGAACTGTAATCCAAGATAGCAGAGGTTAACTTTGAAGAAGTTATTGCTAACCCTTGTGGTTTTAAGCACGGTTTCGTTATTTGTTGGGGTGGCAAACATGACGCCCCAACAACTCTTTTCAGGTGATGAGAAAGCATTAGAGCTTTTCTTTACCAGCCGTATACCACGTTTATTTGCCATACTGCTTGCTGGTGCTGGCTTGAGTATTGCGGGACTTGTCATGCAGCAAATCAGCCAGAACCGATTTGCTGCACCTTCTACAACCGGTACGATCGAATGTGCCATGTTGGGCTACGTACTGAGCGTGGTTTTCTTTGGTAATGATAATCACCTTTGGCTCGTATTCGGCATCTCGGTATTTGGGACGCTAGCGTTTGTTTTCTTTATTCAGCGCATTCAATTTAAGAGCGTGGTTTTTGTGCCTCTTGTCGGGATTATTTTCGGCAATGTCATCCAATCCATGACTACGTTTGTCGCTTACAAATATGATGCACTTCAAAGTCTGAATGCTTGGACAGTCGCAAACTTCGCCAACATCTTGCGTGGTGATTTTGAACTGCTGTACATCGCGGTACCAATGGTTATCCTCAGCTATCTTTTTGCCGCAAGGATCTCTGCCGTAGGTATCGGAAAAGATTTCGCGATTAACTTGGGTTTGAATTATCAGCAGGTTGTGACGATTGGCGTGCTATTGGTGTCCATCATGTCAGCAAGTGTCGTGATGATTGTTGGCCAGTTGCCATTCTTGGGGCTGATTGTACCGAATCTCGTGAGTCACTTTTATGGCGATAGCCTCAAAAAGAACATTCCGCTTACGGCCATGTATGGGGCCATTTTAGTGTTGTGTTGCGATTTGGTGAGTCGTTTAATTATTTTCCCTCATGAAATGCCAATCTCTATCGTGATCAGCATATTGGGTGGCGTGGTATTCATTGCTATGTTGTTGCGAGGTAAGCAACATGCGTGATTCAACGAAGATCCTGATGCTAGGTGGCATTGCGATTCTTTTCGCGTGTCTGTTTATTGGTATTGGGCTAACGGCTGACAACTACCAATATTTTTTGTCTCGTAGAGTTCCTAAAGTATTGGCGATAGTGCTAGCGGGTGTGGCCATTGCTCAGTCTTCACTTGTATTTCAAACCATTACGCACAACCGAATTTTAACGCCAAGTATCATGGGTTTTGATGCGCTGTATGTGTTAACCCAAATATTGATCGTGTTGATTTTTGGTGGGTTGAGTACCTTGGTGCTTAACTTGTACGTCAATTTCGCGATTGCAGTCATTGTAATGGTGTCGTTTTCGCTACTGCTGTTTGGGTTTTACTTTTCAAAAGGCAGCAAGAACCTGATTACGTTGCTATTGGTCGGCTTGATCTTTGGTCAGCTATTTTCCAATGCGGCGTCATTCTTTTCTTTGCTGATGGACCCAAACACATATGCATTTGTTCAGTCGAAACTGTACGCCAGTTTCAATAATGTCAAAGTGAACTTGGTTTACTTTAGTGCTCCGGCTTTGATGTTTGCATGTTGGTTGTTGTTTAGGATGCATAGCACTTTAGATGTGTTTTGGCTCGACCAAGACAATGCGAAAAGCTTGGGTGTTGATGTACCTAAAGTGACGAGAAATGTGTTTATTATCTCGGCGGTTTTGATTGCTATTTCTACGGCTTTGGTAGGGCCAATCATGTTCTTTGGTTTACTAGTGACCAACTTAAGCCGAGAAATGTTCCGAAGTTACCAACATAAAACGCTATTGGTCGGATGTTCGTTTCTATCCATCAGTTCACTACTTGCTGGGCAATGGATAATCGAAAACGTGTTCAGTTTTGAGACGACGTTGAGTGTCGTAATTAACTTTATCGGCGGTGCGTATTTCTTATACCTGCTGCTGAAAAACAAAGTTGTATAAATATGATAGTAATAGACAAATTAACGAAGGCTTTCGGTTCAAACAAAGTCGTAGACGAGGCCAATACTCAGTTTGAAAAGGGCAAGGTAACATCGATTATCGGTCCAAATGGCGCGGGAAAGAGCACGCTGTTATCTATGGCCTCGCGCTTAACGGAGCGAGATGGCGGTAGTGTTATCATTGATTGCAAGGAAATCGCGGAATGGGACACAAAAGAGCTAGCGAAAAAACTGGCAGTACTTCGCCAAGCTAACTCGATTACAATGCGGTTTACCGTAAAAGAGTTAGTCTCTTTTGGTCGTTTCCCATACTCTAAAGGAAATCTGACTAAAGAAGATCATGAGGTCATAGAACAAGCGATCGACTACTTAGATTTGCAAGATATTCAAGACAAATACTTGGATGAATTAAGTGGTGGTCAGCGACAGCTTGCATTTATTGCTATGGTGATTGCACAAGATACAGATTATGTCTTTCTTGATGAACCTCTTAATAACTTAGATATCAAACACTCTCTTCAGATCATGAAAGTTGTGCAGCAGTTAGCCCATGACATGAATAAAGCTATGGTGGTCGTGATTCATGATATTAATTTCGCGGCGTGTTACTCAGATGTCATATTGGCGCTTAAGAAAGGCAAGGTTGTGGCGAGTGGTGCGGTTGAAGAGGTGATTCAAGCATCTACGCTAGAGGACATCTATGAAACGCCATTTAACATCATAGAGTTAAACGGTAAGCGCATGTGTACTTATCATTAAGCGAGCTAGTTCGTTTTTAACGAGATCAATAGATAGGCGGGCTTACTTGGTGAGCTCGTCTATGATTGGGCATCGGCTCTCTGCATCTCCAGGACAAGAAGAAACCCAACCTTCAAGTTGCGTTTTGATCTCCATGAGGTGTGCAATTTTTTCTTCAACCTCTCTCAGTTTGTCCATGGTTCTTGCTTTTACTTCGCTACTTTTGCGATTGGGGTTATGAGCAAGTTGTACGAACTCTTTGCATTCTTGCAACGAAAAGCCTGCGCTTTTTGCGCGTGATACCAAGTTAAGCTCTTGAATATGATTATCTGAATATTCGCGATAGCCAGAGTCGCTACGCGCTGGTGGAGATATGATCCCTTTGTCTTCATATAATCGAATCGACTTAGATGAAAGCCCAGTGAGCTTCGCGACGGCACCAATATTCATGTTTAACCTCCATAACGTTTAAGGCGAGTATATACCGATGTTGTGGATAAGACACTCCTAAATAACAGTCAGTTACCTAGAGTCCCCTTACTCTTTAATCACTTCATGTGGTGGCACACCAAATGCCTTTTTAAAGGCATAAGTGAAGTTAGAAGGGTGGTGGTATCCGGCTTCATAGGCGGCTTCTGTTATCGTCACTAGGCCACGTTCCAAATGTTGCCTAGCAATCTCAAGACGTCGAAAACGAATGTAGCCGTTTATGGTCATATTAAGTGATTGTTTAAATCGACGCTGCAGGTTTGAAACACTCATTGAGAATTGGCTCGCCAACTTTTCCAAGCGTAGTTCTTGATCAAGGTGAGTTTCAATATAGCTGACAATATCCTCAATTCGACCATCAATGTGTCGTTCAATACTGCTGTTTTTAGCACTGAAATTCTTAGGAATTTGCTTGGTGGCTTGATGTAATATTTGATAGATCAAGCTTTCGACCTCTAGCTTTTCTTGGAACTCTTGCGGTGTTTCTCTATTTGTTAACGTTTCGGCCAGCTCGCATAGCGTCTGGTTAGGCTCCAACTGTTGAAACGCCTGATGAGAGTTAAAAAAGGCTCGATGACTACAATTTTGCTCAAGGCGGGCCTCTAGCCATTGGGGCTTAACCAATATGTTGATCTTATTAATGAGGTTATCTTTGAGCAGTGAACGACGAAAATTTGCAGGTTTGAGTAAGTTCACCACTACACCCTTAGGGCCGTCGCTCGCGTCTAAATCAAATTGCAAATCGTCGTAGCCAAACGAGAGTCTACCTTCTAAAAGAATAGTGACCAGCAGTGAGGCGTGTGCAGTAGAAACAATATTCGAATCAATAAGTTCTAGACAACGCCCGCCATGAACAAAAATTTGATCATTGTACTGATATGATAGGAACTTACCTTCGGCCAGTTGAGTTTGACAAGGTTGGCCTTGCGTGACAATCCATTGTTTCTCTGTCGCCTCTAGTCTTTGGGTTAAAGCTATCTTGGCAATTTTAGTTCGTTTTGTTGTGACTTCCTGCATTTGACACTTCCTCATAACACTTGTGCGATTTCGCATAACCGAATCGCCTTTGTATTTATAAAACTCATGCTTATTATACCTGAGAATTATTATCATTAATATTTAGGAGTTAAGTTATGGAAAGCCCTGCTTGTTCACCTATCAAGCTTTCAAGCCTTTGCCTTGCAGTGGGAATGGCGCTATCAACCCCTGTTTTAGCTCAAGATACTGAGTCACATTTTGAAGAGGTCGTTGTATGGGGAACGAAAGTTTCCAGCAACACTGAGTCGATGTTTGCGGACGACATGTCACTGAAGCAAGCGGATCATATGTCTGATTTACTGCGCGATATTCCCGGTGTGGATGTTGGTGGCACACACTCTGTGAATCAACGTATTACGATTCGTGGTTTGAGCGAAACCGATTTGGACATTCGTCTTGACGGTGCTTCTCAGCATGCGAGCATGTTCCATCATATTGGTAACTTGACGTTGAACCCTGACATTCTCAAATCTGCGGACATTCAGGTAGGTAATAACTCTGTGACTCAAAACGGGTTAGGCGGTTCGGTCTACTTTGAAACGAAAGACGCTCGTGACTTACTTCGTTACGATGAAAAGTTTGGTGCGCGTGTTTATGGCGGCTATGCATCCAACGACAACCAACAAGGTTCGTTGACACTGTACGGACTTTTGTCCGAAAACATTGATGCGATGGTCTATGGCCATTACGTTACGCGTGATGATTTTGAAGATGGTGATGGCAATAAAACCTATGGTGCTGCAGGTGATGTTTACAACATTCTGGCTAAGCTGGGGTATGAACTAAATGACATCCATCGTTTTGAGCTCTCTTATGACATGTACCGAGACAGTGGAGATTACAGTCCGCGTCCTGATATGTCGGGTAGTGCAAATAATAGCCTTTCGAGCAAGTTACTTATCCCTACGGATTATGACCGCGATACCGTTACCTTGAGTTATGAGTTGCGAGGCGAACAACACCAAGGAAACGTCACTCTTTATAATACCGAGACAGAAATTAAACGTGACGAAACGGTGATGGCGCCTCGTTGGCCCTCGAACCGTTTATCAAAGAACACCGCCAAAAACCAAAACTTTGGTTTGAATGGCAAATTCCAGTCAGATGTTATGTTAGGTGAGTTTGATAATCGAGTCACTTATGGCTTCGACTACATGGATAAAACGTCTTCGAGTTACTACGGTAGTCGTAAGTTTATGGACGAATCGGCGATTTCAACCGCACTGTTTGTAGAAGATCAGTTCTTCTTCTCTGATGCCTTCTTTATTACTGCAGGTATGCGCTTTGATGATTACAAACGCAAAGCTGAGACAGGAAACAGTAATTATGATGATGTGACTTGGGCTCTAGCAGCAGAATGGGCGGTGACGCAAGATTGGACGTTGTTTGCGAGTGCACGCTCTCTATTTAAAGGTCCAGAGCTAATGGAAACCTTTATTGCTTACCAAGACGTTGCATTTTTAGAGGATGGGTTAAAGCCAGAAACGGGATTGAACACGCAGGGTGGTGTTCGTTTTGATAAAACCTTTGATAAGCATTTCTTTGGGGCGAATATTACGGTATTCAAAACGGAAATTGATGATTACATTGCAGAACAGTACCAAAACGCGACTCAAACTTACCTGATTTACAACTTAGGTGATGTTGAGATTAAAGGCTTTGAAGCAAGTGCTTCTTATGGTTACGACAAGTTTAACAGCAAACTTTCTTACTCTAAGTCGGACACCAAAAACAAGAATACTGGTGGTCCTGTTGCTGGGGGCAATGGGCGTAGCATTGATATGGGTGATAGCATTGCTCTAACTTTGGATTACCAGTCAGACGCTTTAGAAACGATCTTCGGGTGGAACTCAATGTTTGTTCTAGAGGAAGACAACGTCTTTGATGGTCAGCCAAAGAAAGCAAGTTATGATGTGCATAATCTATACGCTCAATGGGTGCCGTCTGATATTGATGGGCTGTCGGTGACCTTTGGTATTGATAATGTATTTGACGAGTTGTACAGCTCTCATGCGTCTCGTTCGGGGACTGCACGTGGCTTCACGCTTGATGACTACGAGCCGGGTCGCAACTTCAAGCTCTCTGCAGCTTATCAATTCTAACAAGGTTCTTCATAGGACGTTTCAAAGTAACGAGTAAGTTCATGATTAAAGAAAGCACCCGAATAGATAGCGAACATGCTGACAAATACTTAGTGACGCTTTGTCGGCATTTTGGACGAAAAGTTCCTGCTACTTGGAATGAAAATAGCGGTTTGGTGACATTTCCGACGGGAAAAGCTGAGTTTAACCTTTGTGCATCTAGCTTAACTATAACCTGTGAGGCGGATTCAGAAGAGAAACTGAATACGGTGAAGGCGATCATTTCATCGCATGTGGACATGTTTTCTCGTCGAGAAACACTAGCACTTAGCTGGGTTCGTTAGCGCTCGTTTAAGGATGCTGTGATAGAAAGGGAATGTTAAAAGCAAAAGCCCGCAATCTTATGATTTGCGGGCTTTTATTGTTTGAATGCTATTGCGCTTTCTCAGGCTCTAGGCTTTTTTTTTCCTGCTGCATTTTTGCTAGGAAGTAGATGTTAACGCAAGCAATAAAACCGTTAGTTAGTACTACAGGCCAAGAATCAATCATTAGTCCGTAAGCAGTAAATAGCGCACAACCAATAAAGTTAAGGATACGAAGCTTAACAATATCTTTCATAGTTAGCGAAATAGCGACCATGATTGAAGCTGCATAACCTAAAATCTCAACCATATTCATGTCCATTTTTTGACCCTCTTAAAATCTGCCGAATTTTGTCGGTACCAATTCTTCTCATCTTGAGATTAATGAGGAAGCTCCATGCCTCGAATGGTCTTTTTTTGTTGTATGGACGCACTATATCAATGGAAAAACCGTGATAAAAGCCTCAAATCAAGGTTAAGAGAAGGTTAGCGATTACGCAAACGTTTAGGACTGGAATTACTGATAATTTTACTTATTGTGTTGATTGATAATAACGATGACATTAATAGCTCAAACACCATTGAAAGTAAGGGAATATTTACATATGATTGAAAATGATAATTATTTTCAAGTGCTGTGTTTATGTATTTTATTATTAGCTTGCTCGTGTTTTTTTTGCTGTATATCAGAACAAAACCGAACTCGTGGTGTGCGGGGATTCATATCGTAAGCCACTTTTTTATCGTTGCATTTTGTCCTGCAATTTATGTTGTTCAATATTTAATCGTTACGTTTTTTTCGTCACCGATATTGATTAAGATGTCATCACGCTCCGGTGTATACAACATTCTCATTGCTTTTCTTCCATTATTGATCGCAACCGGCAGTCTGGCGTTTAGCTGAATGATTTCATCTCTCTTCTTTTCTTAAAACAACTACACTTAATCAGAATAAGGTATCAATTTCATATAATTATTCGATATCTACGCGTCAGCACATGTGTCACATTTCTGTGACTACGAGTAAGTTTTACTTATGTTGCTTGGTAGTAGGGTATTTATCGATTGTTTAATGATTCAATACTTAGTTTAATCGTATAAAGGTGTGCAGTATGCCGCACTAAATTAATAAGAAATTATCTAAAAAGGTTAATGGGAAACGTAAGCCATTAGCGGAGGTCAGATGAGTACGCACACGGTACCGCAGAGCGCGATTGTAAATGCTGTCAAAGGTGAAGTTTTGGTTTTGGGCCTGGATGGAAACGTTAAGGTCATAAAAGCGGGGGATGAGTTAAGACCTGGCGAGATTATTATCACAGAAAATAATGCTTCTCTCGACGTACAGATAAATAATGAGCTTTATCTGGTCGATGCAAATTGTGTTGCTTGTCTTCCTGTGCCTTCTTCTGAATCACTAGAACCAGTATTGGTACAATCTCCAGTTAATGGCTTGGTGACTTTTGACCCAACGGCTATTGGAAGTGCTGACTTCGACGCCAACGATATTGCCGCTATCCAGCAAGCTATTTTAGACGGAGCTGACCCTACCGCTATCTTAGAAGCAACAGCTGCTGGCGCAGGTGCTGAAGGCTCGGCTAATGCTGGCTACGTGACGGTTGAATATAATAACCCGGAAGTACTCGCGTCTACTTTTTTGAAACGTCTGCGACTCGCAGCGGAGAAGATGATCGCGACGAAGATGACGGTTTGAATGTCACGATCTTTGCTGATGGTGGGCAGTCACTGCAATCTAGCGTAACAGAAGGCTCAATTTCTCTATCTAGCTACCCGCAAACCATTTCTTCTAGTGTGCTGGTTGAAGCAGGGGATCTCGCACTTGATACTGCTTCATTTGTACCTGAAACGTCCTCATTAGAGTCTTTGTTAACCGAGTTAAATAGTGACATTACCTCTGGTGGTCAGCCAGTAGCGTTCGTTTACGACGAAGCGCAAAATGCCATTATCGGCACTCAAGGTGGTAACGAAGTGCTTCGTATCGAGATCGAAGCGACATCTTTAGGCCGTGATTTAGAGTTAGAGGTCGTTACCACGATTAGCCAGGGTATTGACCATGTGGCGTCCATCGCTGATGGCCAAGTATCTATCGTCGGTGATCAAATCAATATCGCTTTTGATATTACTGGCGCAGATATTGGTGGGAACAGCATTCAAGCGCCTATTGATTTTACGACAACCGTTATTGATGGCGATGATCCTGCGCCGCAAAACGTTACTTTTGAAAACGTTGAATCTTCTTCTACACCAATCACTGGCACCTTTGTTGATATTGGTAGTGATCAATTGGCAACGGTCACGTTTAATCAAGAAGGACTTAGTCAGTTCGATGGCCTATTGAGTGATAATCAGGCGACAGAAGCGGTACTCTCTGAAGACGGCAGTACTATCACCTTGTCCATTGCTGGCTCGAATGAAACCGTCTTAACCATCAGTCTGAATACTGATGGTACCTACCAATTTGAGCAATTTAAGCCGTTAGAACAAACAAACGGTGAAGATACGATTGAGCTCTCTTTGCCAACCACAATCGTCGACTTTGACCAAGATACAGCAAGCAACACCTTTACGATGACCATCCTTGATGGCGATAATCCAGTGATTGAGAACGTGACGGGATTGTCTTTAGACGAGGCGGGTGTTGACCAAGGTTCACAGGAAGGCGCGGTAGTAACAAGTGGTACTGGGGCGATCACGACAGCGGTCGGTAGTGACATCATTGATCACTATGAGTTGGAACCTACAGAGTTCAATGTTGGTGGAGAACTCCAATCTCAAGGGCAGGTTGTTCAACTAGAACTAGCGTCCGAGAGTAACGGCGTACGTACTTACGAAGGCTTCATTGAGCTGGATGGTGTGCGTATTACCGTATTTGATGTGGCGATTGATGCACCTGCATTGGGCGAATACCAATTCAACTTGTATGAACAACTTGACCATACGGGTGCTAACGATGACTCGCTCACTTTCTCACTGCCAGTTTACGCGGTAGATGCGGATGGTGACCGCTCCTCTATTACCGAAGGTTCGAACACACCAGAAGCTGCGCAAATTGTCATTCAAGTTCAAGATGACGTTCCTTCGATTGATGGCGTTGATGCGCTAGCCGTCGATGAAGACGATTTATCAAGCATTGGCTCCGATCAAAGCGACTCTGTGTTCGCGCAAGGTAGCTTCACGACGACTCAGGGCTCAGACCGTGTTGTAAGTTATCAATTAGAGAGCGGCACTGATCCACTCAATGGGTTGGAATCGCAGGGGCGATCTATCTCTCTGACGGAAACAACCAATTCAGATGGCAGCTTTACCTATTCTGCAACGGCAGAAGGGGACGCTATTTTCACCTTACAAGTTAACCCTGACGGTACTTATTCGTTTACCCTTGAAGGTCCAATCGATCATGCTGTGGGTAGCGATAGCTTAACTCTAGACTTCACTATTGTCGCAACGGACTTTGACGGTGACACCAGCTCACTTGTTCTACCGGTTACCATTACTGATGATGTGCCAACTATTAATGACGTTGTCGCTCTTAACGTCGATGAAGATGACTTAAGTTCGGTAGGCTCAGACCAATCACAGCCAACATTGGTTGAAGGTCAGTTCACGACGACTCAAGGTTCTGATGGCGTCGTACAGTATCAGTTGGATGTAAACGCTGATTCTTTAAATGGCCTGCAATCTCAAGGTCAAACCGTTTCCATTGCCGAAACGCAAAATGCAGATGGCAGTTACACCTACAGCGCAACGGCAAATGGCAGTGCAGTTTTCACATTAATTTTGAATACCGACGGCTCGTACAGTTTTGAGCTGCAAGGTCCAATTGACCATGCGGCAAATAGCGACAGCTTAACCCTTGATTTTAGCGTTATTGCTACAGACTTTGATGGTGACACAAGTCAAATCGTATTGCCTGTTACCATTGTGGATGATAAGCCGACCATTACCGATGTCGATGCGATTACCGTTGATGAAGATGATTTGGGCACGATTGGTTCGGATCAGACTGACCCGATTTCAATCGATGGTAACTTCACCACCACACTAGGCTCTGACCGAGTAGTGAGCTATCAGCTTGATGCTTCAGCAACACCAGTGGCTGGACTCACATCACAAGGCGTGGCAGTCACACTGACGGAAACCGCAAATGGTGATGGCAGCTTTACTTACGAGGCGACAGCGGGGACTGAAGCGGTCTTTACGCTGACAGTGAATACTGATGGTAGCTATAACTTCACGCTTGAAGGTCCAATCGATCATGCTGTTGATAGCGACGAGCTGACACTGAACTTCCCAATCATCGCAACAGACTTTGATGGCGATACCACAAACGCCACTATCCCAGTGACAATCGTGGACGATAAGCCAGTGATTACTGACGTCGACGCCATTACGGTTGATGAAGATGATCTAGCGTCAATTGGCTCAGACCAAAGCAACCCGATTTCTATTGATGGGAACTTTACTACCACACAAGGCTCTGACCGAGTGGTGAGCTACCAGTTAGATGCTTCTGCAACACCAGTTGACGGTTTAACCTCGCAAGGTGTAGCGGTAACGCTAACAGAAACCGCAAATGGTGATGGTAGTTTCACTTATGAAGCGACAGCGGGTGGCAACCTTGTATTTACTTTGATAGTGAATACTGATGGCGCTTATAACTTCACGCTAGAAGGGCCAATTGATCACGCGGTTGATAGTGATGAGTTGACACTCAACTTCCCAATTATCGCAACCGACTTTGATGGCGACACTGTTACTGAAACCATTCCAGTCACAATTGTTGATGATGTTCCGACCATCACAGCGGTGGATGCGTTGAGTGTCGATGAAGATGACCTTAGCAGTGTGGGGTCCGACCCAGGCGGCGATCTGTTCGTTGAAGGGGCGTTTACAACCACACAAGGCTCTGACCGAGTGGTGAGCTATCAACTGGATTCAACCGCTGATCCTGTTGCGGGGCTGACCTCTCAGGGTGAGGCGATTACCTTGGTGGAAACCGCCAATGGTGACGGCAGCTTTACCTATGTGGCGACCGCTGACGGCAATCCAGTCTTCACGTTGAATGTAGCAACAGATGGTACGTACGACTTTACGCTGCAAGGCCCGATTGACCATGCAGCAAACAGCGACAGCCTGACGATTGATTTCCCAATTATTGCCACCGATTTTGATGGTGATACGACTTCGGCAACCATTCCAGTCACGATTACGGATGATGCACCAATCATTGATAATGTCGTGCCTCTGGCTGTAGACGAAGATGATTTATCAGGTATTGGCTCAGACCAAACTGACGCAGTGTTTGTGGAAGGCGCATTTACGACCACTCAAGGTTCAGACCGTGTGGTGAGCTACCAGCTTGATTCAACTTCGGATCCTATCGCAGGTTTAACTTCTCAAGGTGAGCCTGTTACTTTGGTGGAGACTGCGAATGCCGATGGCAGCTTTACTTACGTGGCTACCGCGGATGGCAATCCTGTCTTCACCATGAATGTGAATGCTGACGGTACATATGACTTCCGTCTGGAAGGGCCAATCGATCACGCGTTAAACAGCGATGAGCTAGTACTGAACTTCCCAATCATTGCAACAGACTTTGATGGCGATACGACGACCGCGACCATTCCCGTCACGATTACTGATGACGTTCCAACCATTGATAACGTTGTTCCACTCACGGTGGACGAAGATGATCTCGCCTCAATTGGCTCAGACCAAAACGATGATGCGTTTATGTCGGGTTCTTTCAGCACAACTGAAGGCTCGGACAGTGTTGTTAAATACCAGCTTGATGCAACAGCAGATCCAGTAGCAGGGTTGACCTCTCATGGTGAGCCTGTCGTGCTTGCTGAAACTGCTAACGGCGACGGTAGTTTTACTTACACTGCCACAGCAGATGGCAATGCCGTATTTGAATTGGTGGTGAAGCCAGATGGCAGCTACACCTTTACACTGCAAGGTCCATTAGACCATGCGGTGAATAGCGACAGTCTGCAAATCGACTTCCCGATTATCGCGACAGATTTTGATGGCGATACGTCGACAGAAACACTACCTGTCACCATCGTTGATGATAAGCCAACCATCACTGGCGTAGATGCCATCACGGTTGATGAAGATGACTTAGCGACGATTGGCTCTGACGGCTCAGGTCCAATTTCAATCGATGGCAACTTCACTACAACGCAAGGCTCTGATGGGGTAGTGAGCTACCAATTGGATGCTGCTGCAACGCCTGTTGACGGTCTAACATCACAAGGTGTGGCCGTCACGCTGACTGAAACCGCAAACGGTGACGGTAGCTACACTTATGAAGCGACAGCAGGAACTGAAGCAGTATTTACGCTGACCGTTAATACGGATGGTTCATACAACTTCACGCTGCAAGGTCCAATCGACCATGCGACGGGTAGTGATGAGCTGACACTGAACTTCCCAATCATCGCAACGGATTTTGATGGTGATACCACCACAGAAACGATCCCAGTCACCATTGTGGATGATAAGCCGACCATTACCGATGTCGATGCGATTACCGTTGATGAAGATGACCTAGGCACGATTGGCTCAGATCAAACTGACCCGATTTCAATCGATGGCAACTTCACCACCACACAAGGCTCGGACCGAGTGGTGAGCTATCAGCTTGATGCTTCTGCAACACCAGTTGACGGCCTTACATCACAAGGCGTGGCCGTCACGCTGACTGAAACCGCAAACGGTGATGGCAGCTTTACTTACGAGGCGACAGCGGGTACTGAAGCGGTCTTTACGCTGACAGTGAATACTGATGGTAGCTATAACTTCACGCTTGAAGGTCCAATCGACCACGCAGTAGATAGTGATGAGTTGATACTGAACTTCCCAATCATCGCGACCGACTTTGATGGCGACACCACAAATGCCACTATCCCAGTGACGATCGTAGACGATAAGCCAGTTATTACTGACGTGGATTCCATTACGGTTGATGAAGATGATCTAGCGTCAATTGGCTCAGACCAAAGCAACCCGATTTCTATTGATGGTAACTTCACCACCACGCAAGGTTCAGACCGAGTGGTGAGCTACCAACTCGATGGCACATCAACACCAGTTGACGGTTTAACCTCGCAAGGTGTGGCTGTCACGCTAACAGAAACTGCAAATGGTGATGGCAGTTTTACCTACGAAGCAACAGCGGGCTCTGAAGCGGTCTTTACGCTGACAGTGAATACTGATGGCTCTTATAACTTCACGCTAGAAGGGCCAATTGATCACGCGGTTGATAGTGATGAGCTGACACTCAACTTCCCAATTATCGCAACCGACTTCGATGGCGACACCGTTACTGAAACCATTCCAGTCACGATTGTTGATGATGTACCGACCATCACAGAGGTGGATGCGTTGAGTGTCGATGAAGATGACCTTAGCGGCGTGGGCTCAGACCAAACTGACGCTGTGTTCGTTGAAGGAGCGTTTACTACCACACAAGGCTCTGACCGAGTGGTGAGCTATCAACTGGATTCAACCGCTGATCCTGTTGTGGGGCTAACGTCTCAAGGTGAGGCGATTACCTTGGTGGAAACCGCCAACGGTGATGGCAGCTTTACCTATGTGGCGACCGCAGATGGCAATCCTGTTTTCACGTTAAACGTAGCAACAGATGGTACGTACGACTTTACGCTGCAAGGCCCGATTGACCATGCCGCCAACAGCGACAGCCTGACGATTGATTTCCCAATTATTGCCACCGATTTTGATGGTGATACGACTTCGGCAACCATTCCAGTCACGATTACTGATGATGCGCCAATCATCGATAATGTTGTGCCTCTGGCTGTAGACGAAGATGATTTATCAGGTATTGGCTCAGACCAAAGTGACGCTGTGTTTGTGGAAGGCGCATTTACGACTACTCAAGGTTCAGACCGTGTGGTGAGCTATCAACTTGATTCAACTTCTGATCCTGTCGCAGGTTTAACCTCCCAAGGTGAGCCTGTTACTTTGGTAGAGAATGCGAATGCTGATGGCAGCTTCACTTACGTGGCTACCGCGGATGGCAATCCGGTCTTCACCATGAATGTGAATGCTGACGGCACATACAGCTTCCGTCTAGAAGGTCCGGTTGATCATGCGTTAAACAGCGATGAACTAGTTCTGAACTTCCCAATCATTGCAACAGACTTTGATGGCGATACGACGACCGCGACCATTCCAGTCACGATTACTGATGACGTTCCAACCATCGATAACGTTGTCCCACTTACGGTGGACGAAGATGACCTTGCCTCAATTGGCTCAGACCAGAACGATGATGCGTTTATGTCGGGCTCTTTCACCACAACTGAAGGCTCAGACAGCGTTGTTAAATACCAGCTTGATGCAACCGCAGATCCAGTAGCAGGGTTGACCTCTCATGGTGAGCCTGTCGTGCTTGCTGAAACTGCTAACGGCGACGGCAGTTTTACTTACACAGCCACAGCAGATGGCAATGCCGTATTTGAATTGGTTATGAAGCCAGATGGCAGCTACACCTTTACCCTGCAAGGTCCATTAGACCATGCGGTGAATAGCGACAGCCTGCAAATCGACTTCCCGATTATCGCAACAGACTTTGATGGCGATACGTCGACAGAAACACTGCCTGTTACCATCGTTGACGATAAACCAACCATCATTGACGTAGACGCGATCCGTGTGGATGAAGATGACTTAGCGACGATTGGCTCTGACGGCTCAGATCCAATTTCAATCGATGGCAACTTCACTACAACGCAAGGCTCTGATGGGGTAGTAAGCTACCAATTGGATGCGGCTGCAACGCCAGTTGATGGCCTAACATCACAAGGTGTGGCAGTGACCCTGACTGAAACTGCAAACGGTGATGGTAGCTACACTTATGAAGCGACAGCAGGAACTGAAGCCGTATTTACGCTGACCGTTAATACGGATGGTTCATACAACTTTACGCTGCAAGGTCCAATCGACCATGCGACGGGTAGTGATGAGCTGACACTGAACTTCCCAATCATCGCAACGGATTTTGATGGTGATACCACCACAGAAACGATCCCAGTCACCATTGTGGATGATAAGCCGACCATTACCGATGTCGATGCGATTACCGTTGATGAAGATGACCTAGGCACGATTGGTTCAGATCAGACTGGCCCGATTTCAATCGATGGCAACTTCACTACCACACAAGGCTCGGACCGAGTGGTAAGTTATCAGCTTGACGCGTCTGCAACACCAGTGGCTGGCCTTACATCACAAGGCGTGGCAGTCACACTGACGGAAACCGCAAATGGTGATGGCAGCTTTACTTACGAGGCGACAGCGGGTACTGAAGCGGTCTTTACTCTGATAGTGAATACTGATGGTAGTTACAACTTCACGCTTGAAGGTCCAATCGACCACGCAGTAGATAGTGATGAGTTGACACTGAACTTCCCAATCATCGCAACAGACTTTGATGGCGATACCTCTGCTGAGACAATTCCTGTCAAGATCGTTGATGACAAGCCGACACTTGGTGGAATCGAAGCAACAAGTGTGCAAACGGTTGATGAGGATGATATCCCAACAATCGGATCTGATGGTACACAGTCGAACAGCATTGCCGGTAA
Organism: Vibrio sp. 1580; assembly: GCF_033340055.1. Lineage (NCBI taxonomy): Bacteria > Pseudomonadati > Pseudomonadota > Gammaproteobacteria > Vibrionales > Vibrionaceae > Vibrio > Vibrio sp. 1580. Next base: position 101,487 of record NZ_JAWOVT010000008.1, on the reverse strand, counting down.
CTTCATCGCGACTGATGGTTCTGATGGCATTGTCGAGTACAGCGTTTCTGACCTAACGACGCCAGTACAAGGCCTGACCTCTGGTGGTCAATCTCTGGTTATGGTTGAAGTATCAAACGCAGGTGGCGTTTCAGTTTACGAAGCTCGTATTGATGGCACGACGACACCAGTATTCCGTGTAACCCTCGATGCCTCTGATGACAGCTACACGTTCGATTTGCTCGCTCCTCTCGATCATCCAAATGCTGATGGCCAGAATGAACTGATCATAAATTTACCGATAAACGCGACTGACTTTGATGGAGACGTGTCGAACAACATCACCTTACCAATTACGGTTGTGGATGATGTTCCGACCATTGATGGTTTGCTAGCAGGCAGCGAACAAACCGTTGATGAAGATGACCTACCAGCAGGTACGGATGCTGCAAGTGCAGAAGATACTGTTATTTCAGGTACTTTTGATATCACCGAAGGTGCTGACCAAGTTGCTTCTATTCAGCTGAGTGACCTGACCACGCCAGTTGCGTCACTGACTTCAGATGGTGACGCTATCACCTTAGTTCTGTCTTCTAGCGCAAACGGCGTGAACGTATACCAAGGTGTCGCTGGCAATCCTGCTGAAGTGGTTTTCGAACTGACGTTGGATGCAACGAACAACACCTACGAGTTCGATTTACAGAAGCCGCTTGATCATCCAGATGGTAATCAGCAAAACGAGATTGTTATTAACCTCCCTGTGACGGCGACAGATAATGATGGTGATACTTCACCAGCCTTCACATTGCCAATTACCGTTGTGGACGATGTTCCAGTTGTTACCAATATTGAAAGTCTACGTGTCGACGAAGATGACTTACCTCTTGGTTCTGATGGCACTAAAGAGCCGTTAACGGTATCAGGTGAATTCGAAGTCACTAGCGCAGATGGTATTGATGCTTTCGAATTGGATCTGAGCTCAAATCCTATTCCGAACCTGAAATCGGGTGGAGAAGAGGTAACACTTTCTCAAGACGTTGGCGCTTCAACTGCTGACGCGCTTGTTTACGTGGGACAAACTCCGGGTGGAGTGACGGTCTTCACGTTGACACTTCATCAAGATGGTAAATACGACTTTGAGTTATCTGGTCAGTTAGATCACGCGGTTAACTCTGATGAGATTTTGTTGAATCTACCTGTGAAGATCACGGATGGCGACAACGATACCATCACTGCGACCTTGCCAGTTACGATCGTAGATGACAAACCAACCATTGATGCTATTAGCTCTGGTAGTACCTTGTCTGTGGATGAGGATGATATTCCAAGCCAAGGTTCGGACGACACGCCAGAATCCAATATCATTGGTGGCAACTTTGACGTTACTGATGGTGCCGACTCTATCGTTAGCTTCCAGTTGGATAGTTTAACATCGCCTGTTTCTGGCCTTACCTCAGGTGGTCAACCGCTTGAGTTGGTTGAGTTTTCAAATTCAAACGGTGTGATTGAGTACCGAGCTTATGTACAAGGTACGACGGACACCGTCTTTAAACTGACGCTAAATGGTTCAGCAGACAGTTATGAATTTGAACTGTTGGGTGCACTTGATCATCCTGCGGGTAACGATGAAAACTCGTTGGTCATTAACTTCCCAGTCAACGCGACTGATTTTGATGGCGATGTGTCCAATAACATCACCTTGCCGATCACCGTGGTGGACGATGTCCCAGCTATTGTGAAAGTGACAGACTCTAGCCAACAAACCGTTGATGAAGATGATCTTTCCGGTGGCTCTGACACGACAAGTAGTGATTCAACGGTATTGAACGGCGGATTTGAGGTCGTTGCTGGTGCAGACAAGATTGTCAGCTACCAAGTTTCAGACCTCGATGCAGTCGTGTCTGGTTTAACGTCGAACGGCAGCAGCATCGAGTTGAATCTAGTAAGCACGAATGGTGGAATAACCAGTTACGAAGCGGTTATTACTGGCACATCAACTAAGATCTTCACGCTGTCTCTTGATGCGAATAATGACAGCTACCAATTTGAGCTGTTGGGACCAATCGACCATGACGCTGTTCAAGGTGAAAACAACCTTGTCATTGATATTCCAATTACAGTAACAGACTTTGATGGTGACACGTCATCATCACTGAATCTTCCAATTACCGTAGTTGATGACATTCCCGAAATTAAATCAGCAGATGCTTTGGCTGTTGATGAGGATGACCTTGCCAACGGCTCTCAGGCAACCAACAAAGACAGCCTAGAAGCAACGGGCAATTTCGATACGGTGGAAGGGGCAGATACCGTTGTCTCTTATCAGCTGGATCTTACTTCTAACCCGATACCAGGAGTAACTTCAGGTGGTTTTGCGGTGACGTTAGTTCAAACCGCGGTAAGCAACAACAACTTTACTTATCAAGGTCAAACACCTGATGGTAACTCAGTGTTCACACTAGTTTTGAACGCTGACGGCTCTTACAAGTTTACGCTTGAGGGTGCGCTAGATCACTCAACTCAAGGCGAAGATACACTCATACTTGATCTCCCAGTCTTTGCGACCGATGTCGATGGTGATACGGCAGGTATTAACTTACCAGTGACGATTACCGATGATGTTCCAACCTTGCACGATGCATCTATTTCGCGTGTTGAGGGGCAAGGCAGCCGCACGGTTCGTTTATTCCGAGACCCTGTAGAGGGGGATGATGACCTTGGTGCTGACGGCGCACAAGTGACTTCATTCTCGGCTGATGATTCAGGCATTTACTTTAAGCAAAACGGTGTTGATTCTGATTCTGTCGATTTGAACGGCAGCGACCAAGTCGTATTTGTTCACAAGGTTCTTGACGGAGTGGATACTGAAATCGGTCGTTTGGTTGTTCGAACCGATGGCAGTGTGTCATTCCGTCCGAATGACGACCTTGACCATACCGAAACCGACTCGATTGATTTCACCATCAACGTTGTTGCAACCGATGGTGATGGCGATATCGCAGATGCCGATGTGGATATCTCGATAAGAGACCGCAATGCGCAAATTGACACGTCTACCGTTACTGCGTTCGAAGACCAAGGGCGTGATGGTGTCGTTGTGGGCGTTGACTCTGCAAATACTCAGGACAACTTGTCGACGCTGGATGTTAGCCCTGCGAAAGTCGACTTGGTTATCAATTTACACGATATCGACCGTAACGAGAGCTTAGGTGACATCACTATTCGAGATGCTGATACTCACAACGGTACGTTCTACTACAGAGACGGCAGTGGCAACTACATTGAATTAACATCTGTGGGCAATACGGTTGTTCTCGACGCATCAAATGTTGAGCAGTCATTCAATGGTGAGCTTGTCTCGCTAGATAACTTGTACTTCGTACCAGATCGTCATACATCAACCGATCCTTCTGGTATCGATCCTCGTATCCGCGTGGAAATTCTTAACAATGGTACGCCAGATCATACGATTAATGGTCGTTTAGACATTGAAGTTGCTGCCGTTGCAGATATTGCAACGTGGACGGCAAGCAGCGAATTTAACTACTCGGTTGATGAAGATGGAAACAATGTCGCACTTAACATCACGGCTGAAACCCAAGACACTAGTAACCCTGAAGGCATTGTGTACGAGCTTGTCTTTACACAAGGAGAAGGTAACGCAGAGTTAGTCTATTCAGATGGTAGTGCGATACCAAAATCCAGTGGTGTTTATCTGGTGGATGCAAGCCGAATTGATGAAGTTCAAGTTGATCCGATAGATAACTTCTCGGGCGAAATCAGAATTGATGTCACCGCTATTACGACGGAAAACAACAATCCACTGCTTGGGAAAGATACCGCTCGCTCAGAAACCGAAACCATCATTATTGATGTAAACCCAGTTGCGGATAAAGGTAGTTTTACTGTAAACCGAATTAATGTGTTTGAGGATAATGCTCGAACTCAAAATACGGTAGACCCTGTCACTGATCACGACCCACTCCAATTAAGTGAAGTGATCACCATGAAACCATCAGCGGACTTAGATGGTTCTGAAGCGTTATTTGTGCGCATTTCTAACTTCTCAATTGATGGGGTTACTTTGGTGTGGCTGGACTCAGCAAACCCAAGTCAGATAGTAGAAGTGACCGACTCAAGCGGCAATGTACTTTATTACGAAGTGCCAGAGTCTGAATTAGCGAACGTCGAAGTTCTTCCTCCGTTGCACAGCAATGATGACTTTACTTTCAATGTCGAAGGCATTGTGAAAGACACAGCATCATTGTCTACCGGTACGACAGAAGATGTGTTGTCACTGGGCAGTAAGACTGTCATCGTTGGTGTAAAAGGTGTTGCTGACATACCAGACACGGTATTAATTGACGCGGGGAACGTTTGGAACCGATTCGTAGACGGAGATGTGGCCGGGATAGAGACGACTATTGAAGAGAATGGTGTTGTAAACCTCAACTTCTCGGTTGTATCAGGTGAAGTTGCCGATAGACCTCTGGATGATTCAGAAGCCATTACTGTTATCCTGTCCAACATCCCCGATGGTGTTCGTGTCGTAGATTCAGACGGTTCAAGCGTTGACCTCACCTTTGTTGGCTATGATGGTAACGGTCAACCGATTTACGAAGCAAACATCACTGGGCTGAATTTTAATTCCGGTATTCAAATTATTCCAGAAGCCTCTTCAACCGAAAACATTGCGATTACAGGGACGATCATTGTTACCGAAAATGATGGTCATAGTCGTGTGATTGAAAGAGAGGTAAGGATCAAGGTCGAACCCGTTATTGACGCTCAAGATAACTACGTTGTTCGATCTGAGGGAGATGAAGATACGCGCTTTGACATCGATTGGAAACCGACGCTCGTACAAAGCCCTGATACCGATGAATTCTTTAGTGATGTAACCATCTCTGGATTTCCTCCAGGCAGCACGGTCTATGTAGATGGTGTGGCACAAACGCTTGTTTCTGGAACACTAACGCTTTCACCGCAAGCCGGTGAATCAGAGCAAGATTTTTCCGCTAAAATCTCTCAAAGTGGCTATGTTCAAGTCCAGTTGGAGCAGGATTCAAGTACTGACTTTGACTTGACCACGACCGTCACTGTGAAAGAGATTGACCATGAATATGTTGACGCTTCGAATCCCGGTGAAGGTATCGCTGAGAAAACCATCAATGGTACGGTGAATGTCCAAGTTAATCCAATCGTTGAGCCAGAGGATAAAACGGGGGCAATAGATGACCAAACCCGTCTGCTTGTCACTGAAAGTGGTGGTGGTGCTACCGATATCGTGAAGTCAGACGATCAAGGTAACATTGACTTTACGATCAACACTTCTATGGGGGGCGAATCTGGTGCTCATATCATTAAATATCAAGAGTTTGATGTGTCTTCAGATGAAGTGGTGACTCAACTTGTTGTTCAATTTCACAATGTGGACCCTGAGATCCTCAACCAATTGGTTATCGTCGGTGCACTAAATGAAGGTGGAGGTCGTTGGACAGTAACCAATGAAGACAACTTCTCAATTAAAGCGCCGTCTGGACTTGATTTAACACCAAACGATGACAGTGACGATGGCGATAACGGTGGTCTCTCTCAAATTGGCTTAACCATTTACGCAGAAGTAAATGATTTGGGCGAAGATTTGGGCAACGAAAAAGATGCGACGGTCGTGCGTCAAACGGATGTGACACTAGAGTTTCCAACCGTCCTCACACCGAAAATGAGTGTAGCGGCAGAGATTCAGGTGGCTGATGATGTCCAAATTCAAGCGTTGGAAGACAATTCTATTAACCTTGGTGCTCAGTTGACGTCGAAAGTCGATGCGATTAATGCAGATGGTGTGGAAGATGTCTTAACTATTATCGTCGACCCGACAGCTCCTGGCATTCCTCCTGGTTTGGTGATCACGGGGACGGATGTTGATTTTGTCAATGGTAAATACGTGTTCCAAGCCCATATCGATGCGAGTGGAAATATTACTGGCCTTGATGGCTTGACGATGCACTTGGCAGAAGATTACGCAGGTGATTTCGAATTACCAATTCGGTTTGTCACTAAAGACACTGAGTCCGGTGATGAAAAAGAAAATAATGTCCAGTTTCCAGTTCAGGTTTTACCGGTTGCAGACGTTCCGAGTTCAGCCGGGGATCAGCCGTTGGATAGCGATGTCACACCAAATGTAAGAGTAGATATCGTCGGTACTTTCGGCTTGGATGCAAACAAACAACCTGTAACTGATCTAAATAACGACGTTCCCACGGCGGATGGTGTTGGTTACGAAGATGGCTTAATCCAACTTAACTTGAGTGTTGATTTTGCCGATCAATTTAACAACACTCAAGGTGGTCGAGAAACACTAACGAACATCAAGTTAGAGCTTGATGACACAACATTAGGTGAGTTTGTTGATGCCAATGGTAACAGCTTAGGAACCAGTATTGAGTTTAATGAAGCTGAGATTTTAGCTGGTGCGCTTGACAATGTTCTGTTTAAGCCAAAAGAAAATTACCCCGTAGGTGGTGGCCAAAATACCGTCAAGATTAATATCGAGGGAGAAATTACTGATGAAGCTGTGTTTGATCAGTCTATCTTGAATAACTCTGGCGATAATATAGATGTGAGAACCTTCACTGACGATGTCACATTTGAAGTTACGCCAGTCGTTGATGACATTACCATTACAGGTGCCGATCCGACGCAGCCAATCACGGTGATTGGTGACGAAGATACTTTAATTTCGCTGAATCAATCGGGCTCTGGTGTTTCGATCAGCCTGAACGATAATGACGGTTCTGAGAGTTTCGTTTCACTCAAGTTAACGGGGCTTCCTGATGACTTTATCGTTAAATCCAATTCCTCTGATTATGTTGTTAAGAACAACGGTGGGGGCGAATGGAGTATTCAACTAAAAGATCTCACTCAGACGTCCATTGACCTGAGTGACATCCAAATTAAACCGCCAAAACACTTTAGTGGCGAGGCTGAGATAGGTATTACGGTCTTCATTCAAGAGGAGTTGCTACAAGTTCCAACGGAACGAAACAACAACTTTACGCTTATTGTCAATCCTATTGGTGATGATGTTGATGTGAATCCCGATACTTCGGCTGCAGGTAATGAGGGCGAAGACATTGTTATTAATGTAAATGCGTTAGTGGTTGATAACAAAGAGTCCATCGGAGATGGTGCAAACTACCAGGAAAATGATCCAGAGACGCTGAGAGTTGAGGTCTCCAATGTCCCTGATGGGGCGAGTGTTTCATTACCTGATGGGACAGTGTTTACTGACCAAGGCGGCGGCATTTTTGTCTTAGAAATCAATGCTCAAGACTTGGATCAAGTGGTGTTTAATTCTGGGGATCGCAACGATAACTCATGGGATGGTTCGCTGCATTTCAAAGTGCAAGCCGTTGATACTGGGCTCGATGGCAGTCAAAGCTTGGGCTCCGCAGAGGAGTTTGATGTCACTGTTGATGTTGAAGCAGTGAACGATCGTCCAGAGTTCGTCAATACCGTGGATGTGGAAACACCAGAAGATACGCCAATGCTGCTTGATGGTTTCAGCATTACCGATATTGATGCCGTACTCGATGATCCGAATGCTGAATATGTACTCAATGTGAACGTCGACAGCGGTATCTTGGAGCTTAATCCAACGCTCATCGCTACTTACAACCTAACCGTGAGCGGTGATGGTACGGACTCCGTTGAACTGAAAGGTACAGTGGCCGATCTAAACAATGCCATTGCAGACGGTCTGATTGAGTTTAATCCAGACCTGAACTTCTTTGGTGACGTTCAGGTGGACGTGACAGTCGATGACCAAGGTAATGAAGGTATCGTAATTGGTGGGGTAGATGACACCCTAAATACCAACAGCAGCAGCTTCAATATTGAAGTGACAGCGGTGAATGATACCCCAGAAACTACGCCAGTGACGCTACCGGATATTGAAGAAGATAGTGGTGTGTTCTCCATCTCTGAAGCGGATCTTATTGCGAATGCGACAGACGTAGAGAACGATAACCTCACGGTCAGCAATGTTCAGTTAACGGATCCGAATTCGGGTAGCATTACTTTCAACAGTGGTACGGGAGAGTGGGAATTTACCCCAGCACCAGATTACAACGGTCCAGTTGAAATCACGTACACCATTACAGATGATGGCACGACAAGTGGTGCATCCGATCCTAAATCGGTTAACGGCAGCGCATCGTTCAACGTAACGGAAGTCAATGATGCTCCAACGACGTCTGAAGTGGTACTTTCTGATATCGCAGAAGACAGTACGGCGGTTGAAATTACCCAAGCTGATTTGTTAGCGAATGCTTCTGACATTGAAAACGACACCTTGATGGTGAGTAATGTCCAGTTGGTTGACCCAAGCAGCGGCACATTGGATTTCGAAAACGTAACAGGTACATGGTCATTTACTCCTGCGCCTGGCTACAACGGCAAGGTCGATCTGACCTACGACATTACCGACAACGGTACAACGAACGGTGTTTCTGATCCTCAAACGGTGTCAGGAACGGCGACCTTCGAAGTCACTGAGGTGAACGATGCACCGGTAACATCAGAGGTAACGTTGAGTAGTACGGAAGAAGATGGTGGTTCGGTAACTATTACGGCTACTGAGTTGCTGAGCAACGCAAGTGATCCTGAGTCAGACAACTTGACCGTCGATAATGTTGCGTTAGTGGACCCAACTTCCGGCACGTTGACTCAAGTGAGTGCGACAGAGTGGACGTTTGAACCCGCAGCAGATTTCTTTGGTGACGTTAATTTCACTTATGAAATCACAGATGACGGAACCACTAACGGCGCTCCAGACCCAATTACAATCGCGGGCACAGCAGTGTTGAATGTTGAAGCTACCAATGACGCACCTGAAATCACTGCAGCGTCGGTAACGGATACGATCAATGAAGCTGATGGCCAGAAAGTAACGGGTATTAGTGTGAGTGACGTCGACTTTGCGGGCGCACAAGCAAATGAAAGCATGACCGTGACTCTTACAGTTACCGAGGGCGACCTTCGTGTCGAGCCGCCAGCAGGTAGTGGTGTGACTGTTGGGGCGGGGATGGCTGGTGAAATAACCCTAATGGGCACACCAGATAATATTAACTCCGTTCTTGGAGCAACAGACGCTTCTGAGGGTGTATTTGTGGATGCAGGAGATGTCAACGCAGCTTCAATCACTTTATCGGTGAAAGTCGAAGACAACGGCGTGTACTTCGCAAATGCATCGGGTACCGCATTGGAGGCGAATCAAGACTTCACTATCAATGTGACACCTGTAGCTGATGCACCTACATTGAGTATCAATCCTCAGTTTAATTACATTCGTCAAATTGCGGCTAGCCAAACCGCGAGCAGTCAAGGTTTAGCGATTGTCGGAATCATGGCGGCGCTTACTGATGTTGACGAGGTGCTGTCTTTGGAGCTAACGGGCGTACCAGCTAGTGCTGAGGTAACAAGTGGCGTTTCTCCATCAGGCATTAGCTTCGATGGTACCACTTGGACAGTACCAAGCGATGAAATTGATACGCTAGAAATTGTCGCAACAGATACTAACAGTGGTATTGATGTCGGTTCTTACGATATTTCGCTTACGGCGATATCAACGGAATCTAATGGCGATGAAGCGCAGTCTTCACCTGTCCAAATTAGTTTGGATGTGAGTAGTGATAGCGACGATATTGACCAGTCAACCGCAGTGGACGACAGCTATTTAGTCGGCGGAGACACAGGTACCAACTTGATTGGTGGAGACGGTGACGACGTTATTCTGGGGGGTGATGGTGATGACGTGCTTATCGGTGGCTTAGGCTCAGATATCTTAACGGGTGGAGACGGCAGCGATATCTTCAAGTGGACGGTAGATTCCGTTGATGAAGGGGCAGTGGATACCATTACTGACTTCACTGTTAACGAAGACAGTATCGATTTACGTGAAGTTATCTCTGATCTCAATAACTCAATGATCGACATGGATGATCTGCTTGGTCACATTTCGGCAGACTACGATGCATCGACGGAAAGTGTTTCTCTGAACATTACGACGGATGCAAATGTTCAACAGACTATTGTCGTGGAAAACTTAGGTACTTCAATCGACTTCAACGGTCTCAGCTCCAACGAGATTGTAGAGTCATTGCTCAACAACGGTGTTATTGATAACGGATAAACCTGTATACAACACAAAAATGGGCGGCTCTGATAAGCCGCCCATTTTTTTCGGGAAAGCTTGATTTTAAACAGGAGATATTTGAATCGAAATAGAAATAAAGAGCGAAGCAAAGGGGTTATCTTGTTACGACGTTATAGTGATAGTTGGAAATTAAAATAGCGATAATTTGACGTTAAATCGCCTAAACGTGGATGTCTAGCAAGCTGCCAATGATTTCATTGTTTTTCTCTATGACAGACGCGCCAACTCGGTTATAACCAGCGGCTTGTGCGAGGTTGATGAGAGATTCAACTTTTTGAGAGGGAAGGCTAGGTGTTGAGGCTGTTATTGCGACATCCGCAACCGCAGCTAAATCGATGTTGTGATCAGAAAGCTCTTCTTTTACCTTACTTACATTATTGCTAATGCCATGTGCAGCTTTCTCGGCCATTTGTTGTGACATCTGAACGATGTGGTATCCAGATTGAATTCCCGATACAGGCATATCACTACTCCCAACATTATGATAGTGAGAGCATAGGTGGAGTTTATAAAACGTTCAAGTGTTTTATATCAATGACTTGATTAGGCAAACAGTTTGGCAAGCATTTCTCTTTCTTCACCAGATAGAACCGGTTTTTGCGCTTTATTTAGTTTCACGCTGATCTCACCTTGTAATGACTTTAACTGACTTGCCGTTAAATCACTGAGCTTTTGCTTAAGTTCATTAAATTGTTGTGCGTTCATCTCAATACCTTCGTCGTGATTCGGTTTATCCGTCGTTGCCCGAAATTCTTCATCCTTTGGATACAACATATTTATTCAACCAAAATAGATTAGAATTTGATCGATTGCTTTTTGTCCGAATATTGTCAAGGTGTGTTAAGTGATACGTCAGATTTTTCCTAAGAAGGTACATAATTACCCACTTTGGGGTAGATGGAAACGTAAAAAGAAAAAGGGAAGCGATATAGCGCTTCCCTCTTACATATGGTTTGAATGTTACTAACTTACCCTGACGGCAAACTTACTAGCAAGTGAATGAAGCTCTGGGAGCATGCGATAGATAAGATGAAGTTGCTGCAATACCATGCGGGCAGAGCTGTCGTCTTCATCGCGCCATTCGTTTAAGCGTTGCTCGAGTCCAGCATCATCAATATTAGATAGGTCACACTCCTCACAATGCTGGTGAAGCTGTTTATGAAGTACATCCAGATGCTGATGAATACAACGGTGAGCATCTAAAACGAGTTTATGAATTGACTCATCTTCGATGCGAGTTCTGTGCGCGCCTAATGCAGAAATATAGTTCAACATTGCGTGATTTAACGTTAGGAAGCGAAAACTTTCATCAACAGCTGCGCGATATTTGCCAGGCTCCGCCAGCATCGTACTAATCGCAGAAGAGAGTGAGGCATCATTATTGTGGGCCTGGCGGCGAGCGATACGGTAACTCAAATTGTCTTTCTTGCCGATTCTATACTGACCAATGATCTGATCGAGATACTGCTTGTTCGCCTCTATCGCATCCGACATAACTTTGTGAAGCCTTCTCGACTGCCAGTCGGGCAAAATAACTAATACTGCCCCTACTGCAAGCACACACCCGATGAGGGTATCTGCTAGTCGAGGAAGGACAACTGCGTAACCTTCACCTAGTTGATTAAATAAGAAGAGGACGAGCAGTGTAATAAAACCAGTCGCGTACCCATAGTTGTTCATCCGGAAGGCGAAAAACATCACACCAGAGATAACGATAAATACTAACTGGCTTTCTTGAGAAGGGAAAAAAGTCAGCAATGGTACACCAATCAACAAACCAGCTAATGTACCTATTACTCGCGCCGTCAATTTTTGGCGAGTGGCACTGTAGTTCGGTTGGCATACGAATAAAGTGGTTAAGAGTATCCAGTAACCTCGGTCGATGTTGAATATTTGAATGATTCCATAGCCAATCGTTAAGGCAATTGACATACGTAATGCATGCCGAAACAGCATCGAATCTTTGTGTAAATTTGCTGATATACGCTGCCACATCGCCTTTAGCGTGTGTGGGTTGGTATCGGCGAGGGTATCTTCTTCGAGGCCTTCAACATCTGGGTTGTTAATGTTATTAAGTTGTTTTTCTACCGTCGCTAAGTTGTTGAATAAATATGTTAACTGCATCAGCAGACGTTTCCAGTGCCCTTGCTTTTGTTCTTCTAGATAAGCAAGAGAGTTCTGTACTTCAGCTAATGCCAGAATAGATTGATCGGTATGGGAGTATTCATTTCCTAGCTGAATGGCTAGTGCAATATCACGACACGCTTGGGCTTGAGACTCCAAAAGATATTTAAAACGAAACAGCACATCAGAACGTTCAAATTCGGTCGCTAAATCCTGATAGCGATAATGGCTAGAACTGACTCGTTCGTGAATGTCTTGAGCGATGAAATAAATATTTAAAAATCGGTCACTAGGCCCATCAATGTGACCCCGTTTCGATCGGTTAAGTAATGTGGTTTTACAAGCGTTTAGTGCCGTAACCGTGGCAGCATTGCATTTTGCAGCTTCAATCCGTAGCGGTTGTGGCGTCAAGTTGGTCACAGGGTGAAAAAGCTTGGCTTTCGCATCAAGATAATTCGCCATTTGGAAGAACACATTGGCTAGGCTTTGTTGCACAGGTTGAAGGGGCCAAAATATCTGCCAAATCATGGACATGAAGTAATACCAGGCGGCACCAGTTAAAAGCAGTAGTGGCTGAAACCAAATGTTGGTGCTTTCATGTGCGCCAAGCATAGTATAAATAGCGATCAGCAACGAACCAAAAGCAATACTCGCGTACTTAGGACCTATCGCCCCAAGAATGATGAAGCCGAAGGTTGAGATAAATAATCCCAACGCAAAAGCCCAAGGGGTATCGAACAAGATTTCAATTGAAAAAGCAGCAAGCGCAAAACAGAGAAAGGTGAGAATCAGAGCCTTGATGCGTCCAGTGAAACTGTCATCACTTTCAGCCAAAGCAGCAGCAATAACGCCTAATATTAATGGCGTTATCAGCGTGTTTTGCTCGAAGTACCAAGTTGGGATAACCACACCCAGTAAGGTAATGAGGATAAGAACGCTGTAATTTATCGTCTTGTTTGCCCAATATAGCCGAAATTTAGAAGTTGCTTGCACAATGCGCCTTATGTTTCCGATGAAGAACAGGGGGAATACTACCAGACCCACTATAGCGCGTTTATGATTTACTTTAAGAAAAATTCGTGGTTGCTGATAAAATCAGCAGGGATGTCATTGACTTATATTAAAGCTGCCATGTCATGTATTTAAGATTGTAAAGCCAGCTTCAAATAACCTCAGCTTTAGGTTATTAAATCGACAGTAATGTGAATTTTATTAAAGAATAGAAGAAGAAGCTTACTTAGGTGCTCGCCGTTGCTACAATTTAGCGCCTTAAAATGATATAAATCGACAACTTCTAAACTAAAAGGCGCACGTTTCATGCAGCTTACTGCCACTAGCAAAGCACAGTTTTTTATTCAAAATGAGTACCATCACGTCGAAATAAAAGAGAACAGTGTTTTATTAAGCTCGATAGGCAGTGAAGAACATATTCCTTTTACGATCTGGAATGGCAAAGTTAGCGTAAAGCGTGGGTTATTATGGAGCTCTTTACAGTTTTTTGCTCATGAACACGAAGGCAAACAACAAAGCTGGCTAGTCCAAGGTTTACCGTGGCCACAATGCCGAAAGTTCGCGCTTGAGGCCGTTCGTCAATATCAAGAGTGGCACAACACTCAGTGCCGAAAACTGGCTGAGTATCTACCTAAGTGGGAAGAAGAGCTTTACAAACTAAAGCACTTGCCTGCTTACTTATCGCATTCTCAAGTGGTCTCCTGGGTTGAAAGCCTTAACCAAGAGTTAAGCGAGATGAAAACCACCCTAGAAGAAGCCAAAATGCGAATGCCGAATCGTATGTCGCAAATAGAGCCTTGGCTCATTGATACCTCTGAGGCGCTTGGTGAGCGTAATCGCGATTGGCTAGAAGCAGAACGTCCAAATTGGGAAGTGCTGTTTAATCAAATTGAATCCTCTCCTTTGAATTTATCCCAGCAATATGCGGTATTGCTCAACGACGACCACAACTTAGTTCTTGCTGGGGCCGGCTCGGGCAAAACCAGCGTTTTAACCGCACGAGTTGCCTATTTGTTGCAAAGCCATCAAGCTCAAGCAGAAGAGCTTCTCATGTTAGCGTTCGGTCGTGATGCGGCGACTGAAATGAAAGAACGCTTAGTAGATAAAGTGGGCATGGCGGCAGACGGTGTGCGCGTAAACACATTCCATCAGTTGGGTTTGTATATTCTTAAACAAGTCGAAGAGCAACCTGTCGAAATTAGTCCTTTAGCGTTGGACGAAAATCAACGAACAGCATGGTGTGTAGACTGGTTGAAAAAACATTGGATGACACCCACCAACTTTAAACGTTGGCAAAAACATTTAGACAAATGGCCGATTGCGTACCTAAAAGGGGATGATGAGTTAGGAAGCCATTCAGAAAATCCAAAACTGATCGCTTGGCTAGATTCGCAGCTGTCTCATTTAGCGTCGGTAGGGTTGACCAAAAAGCAAGTACAAGAAAAGCTCGTAAACCACCAAGACTATACGCGTTTAAATAGTGAACTCGCCTTATGCTGGCCATGTTTTACAGCGTGGCAGAAAATGCTTAAAGAAAGCAACCAAGTGGATTTCCCAACCATGATCAGTCGTGCGACAGATTATGTGAATAAAGGGAAGTTTGTCTCGCCATGGCGCTTTATTATGGTCGATGAGTATCAAGATATCTCTCCAGATCGTCTGGCATTGATTGAAGCACTGTGTGAATCCACTCAGAAACAAGCAGGTGCGACGTTGTTTGCTGTTGGCGACGATTGGCAAGCGATCTATCAGTTTGCAGGAGCGGATGTCGATCTTATCACTGGCTTTAAAGAACGCTTTGCTCACTCTACCGTTCATCACTTAGATACAACTTATCGTTTCAACAATCAGATTGGTGATGTAGCGAATACATTCGTGCAGCAAAACCCATCGCAGTTGCCGAAAACACTAAACAGCCACAAACAACGCAAGCAGAAGAGCGTACATACCGCGCCGAGCAATCAAGTGGAAAAGATCTTGGATCACTTGAATCAACAAGCCAAGCAAACCAAGTCAGTTTTATTGCTAGGACGTAACCATTATCATAAGCCCGATTTGTTCGACGATTGGTTGCGACGTTTCCCTAATCTCGATATTCGCTTTATGACTTGCCATGCGAGTAAAGGACGCGAAGCTGACTTTGTGATTATTCTTTCTGTGGATGAGGGGCAATTCCCCGCTAAGAAGAAGCAAATTCACATTGATGGTGCGTTGACGGAGTCCAAAGACAAATTCCCTTACGCAGAAGAGCGCAGGCTATTTTACGTGGCGATTACACGTGCGAAAGAGAAGGTTTGGATCACGCATACTGGCGCGGGATCTGCATTCGTTCAAGAGCTCGTTAATGGTGACTATCCCATCGTGACTTCCCGTTAAATGCAACGTTTAGAATGTTAAAAACAGCAAGGGCGATACTTGGTATCGCCCTTGCTTTATTTGGTTGGCATCAAAGCTTACATGCGCTCAGCAAGATAGGCTTCGTAATCCGGTACTTCGATGTCTACTTCTTGCTCAAGAAGAGGGGAGTTAAACAGGAACTTAGCGGTGGCTCGGTTCGTTGCTACAGGAATATTCCAAACACTAGCAATACGAAGAAGCGCTTTAACATCTGGGTCGTGAGGTACGGCATTCAGTGGATCCCAAAAGAAAACGAGAACGTCGATTTTGCCTTCTGAAATGAGAGCGCCTAGTTGTTGATCACCGCCCATCGGACCACTGATCATGCTCTTGATCGCAAGTCCAGTTTCTTTACTCAGCATGTGTCCTGTCGTGCCAGTTGCGTAAAGGAAGTGACTCTGTAGCTTTTCTTTGTTTTCTTTTACCCAGCGAAGTAGCTCAGGTTTGCAGTTGTCGTGAGCAACCAAAGCCACATGTTTATGGGTTGGCATGGTACGAATGGTTTTTTGCATCAAGATGTTTCCGTTTGTATGATTTTAAAATTGTTGTGACTCAATAGAACACGTTTTTGGTCTTTCAATCAACAGCCTTAACACGGAATGTCGGCCTATATTCTGACGGAGATAACGATTCTTCGATCGTGTCGTCATGAAGCGTCTTCGGAGTCAGTGGTTTGATGGTTGGTGAGGCATGTTTGTCATAAGCTTCACCTCTTAAGTAATGCGTTGCTTGCATCACGGAAAGCCGACCTTGCTGCACCATTTTATCTGTTGGTGCGAAGAGTACTTTGTTACGTAACAGGCCTCGATATACACCATGACTTAAGTACACAGAAACTAAACCGATCTCCTCAGCTTTGCCGGCACTACGCAGCTCACTGATGGCCGCTTCAATCGCCACTGCACTGCCAACAATGTAATCTATATTTCCCATATCGATCACACGTTGAACTAGGTTACGTTGTAACTCCTTGTCGTTGTCTGCCCAAAATGAGTCAACAATGTTGATATCACTTCCTTGTATCGCTTCATAAAATCCGGCAGTAACGGGTTTCGTACCACCACGAGTTCGCGGCCCCAAAAGTAAGGCAATGTTGGTTTTTCCTGACCCCTTTGGATGGCGAGCTGCCAAATATTGACCCGCTTCGTATCCCATCCAATGCCAGTCAACACCGACAGTCCCTTTTAGCAACTCACTTTGTTCTTCATCCAAGTCGAGTTGGTTCACAGTAGCAAAAACGGGAGTATTCCCCACCCAATTTTTAAGTGAATGCTCGTAAGCCTGTGGGTCCACGGTCCCAAGGATAACCGCATCTGCTCCCCATTGGTTACACAGTGCGAGTTGTTGTTCTTGACGGGTTTTGTTTGGGTAGCCGCCCGCTTCAAGGACTCGTAGCTCGACACCTTCTCTTTTCGCTTCGGACACCATTCCATAGTTTACTGACAACCAGTATGAATCCTTTAGGTGAGGGTATATTGCACATATTTTCTCTGCGGCAACCGCTGGCAAAGAAGCAACTAGGGTTAAAGTGGCTGCAGAATGTTTGAAAAATGTGCGAAATGCGTGTTGATTTTTAACCATGAAATGAAGTTCGTTGGCATAGATTAAGTAAACACTGCAAAATATAACGTAATATGTCGCTGAACACGAACATTAAGGTCATGAAAATATGCTGCTAGCAACTGCAAGCATCGGTCGTAAACTTTTGTTGTCTTTCATTGCGATGGCAATACTGGTCATGTTATCGGCACTTATTGGTGTGTCTGGATTTTCTTTGGTTGCCAAAACCGAAAGAAATGTCGTGGATTCTGCGATTCCCGCCATGATTGAGGCGAGACAAGTCTCTGAGTTGAGTACTCGTATTATTTCGTCTGTACAAATGTTGTCGAACGCAAGAAACGAGCAGGAAAGAAAGGAGTCAGGGCGAGTGCTGTTCGAACAGCTCGAGTCTTTACTCACTCACATCAAGGAGCTCGGGAGCGAGTCGTTCGATTCTCAATTGTTAGAAGCTTTAGAGAATAACGTTCAGAATGTTATCGACAATTTGGCTGAACTCGGTGTTTCGGTTGAAAAAAAACTGTGGCTTGCAAAAGAGGTAGATACTCGTGTTGAAGAAATGCGTCTGCTCAGTGCAGAGCTAGAACAACTAACTCGTACGCAAGTTCAGAATACAAGCACCATTGCTGTTGCTAACGTCACGCATATTTATGACTTATTAGAATCGAATAAAAAATCGCAAGTTTATCAGGCGCTAGATGCACTGGTGGAGGTCGATCTTGATCTGACAGAGCGATTGCATGAACTGCACTTGTTGGCCTTTAAAATGTTGAATCAGATTGAAGAGGCTCGGACATTAACGAATATTGAGCGAATTCAACAGGTTCAAAGTGATTTTGATAGCAACCTCAAAATCATGAAGCGCCGTGTACTCGCTGTGGAAGATCCTACGCGCTCTAAGCAAATGAGCCAACTGCTCATAGAGCTGGGTAAGCGTCAGGTCGTATTTTCTATACTGATGCAGCAATACGGGAATAACGAACAGTCACAACAGCTGATGCAAAAGACATTAGAGTTGTTCTCAGAGCTTAATGGCACGGTCAACAAATTGGTTGATGATTCAAACAAAACCACTACGGTCGCTGTAGACCAATTGACCAGCACATTGAAATTCGCTCAGTGGTCTCTAACCGTTATTTCAATTGTTGGTTTGATTGTATTGGTGCTGATTTTATGGCGTGTGGTGTACCTTTCTGTTGTGAAGCGGTTAGCGGAATATTCCGCTGCGTTGCTGTCTGTGGCACAGGGTAACTTAGCGGTTGAGTTGGAAGTGAAAGGCAAAGATGAGTTGGCGCATATGGGGCAGGCCATCATCACGGCTCGTAATACCGCGCAAGCACTAAAAGTGGTAGCAGAGGGTGAAGCTCAAGCCAAGCGAGAGCTTGAGGAGCATAAAGAGCATTTAGAAGAGCTTGTTGAGCAACGCACTTCGCAGTTAAAACAAGCCAACCGCCGTTTGAATGAAGAGGTTTTGAATCACGCTAAAGCTCGCAAGCAAGCAGAGCAAGCGAGCCGAGCAAAATCGGCATTCTTGGCGACGATGAGCCATGAGATAAGAACGCCAATGAACGGAGTGTTGGGGACAGCACGCTTGTTGATTGACTCAGGCCTCAACCCAATTCAAAAGCGTTATGCGGAAATCATTAATCGTAGTGGTAAAACGTTGCTCGCGATCCTTAATGATGTACTGGATTACTCCAAGATTGAAGCGGGGCATTTAGAAATTCGTCACATGGGCTTTGATTTACACCAAATGGTGGAGGACACTTTCCAGTTAATGAACAGTCGAGCACAAGAGAAGAAGCTACTGTTCTCCTACCATATTGAAAGTGATGTTAGTCGCTACTGGAAAGGGGATGTCACCAGAATCAGTCAGGTGCTGAACAATCTTGTTGGTAACGCGATTAAGTTCACTGACGAAGGAGAAATTGATATCTACGTTAGCCTGAACCCTGAGGACGAGTCGCAAGTCCTGTTTGAAGTATCAGACACTGGAATAGGAATTGCCAAAAAATATCAGAGAACGTTGTTTGATGCCTTCACGCAAGCTGAAGGTGGGATGAGCCAAACTGGAGGTACGGGGCTTGGACTTGCCATCAGTAAGCGAATCATTGAAGCGATGGGCGGTGTTTTAGAAGTCGATTCCGAAGAGGGAAATGGTAGCCGATTCTGGTTCTCTATTCCGTTAGAGGAAAGCGAACCTGTTGAAACAGGAACCGTGGCAACCGCACGTTGCAAAGTGAAAGCAAAGGTCTTGCTAGTAGAAGATAATGAAGTCAACCGAGTGGTCGCGGAAGGCTTTCTAGAAAGCATGGGGCATCAAGTCGTGATGGCAGAAAACGGCTCACAAGCAGAGCAACTGATCAGCACACAAGATTTTGATATCGCTTTGGTCGACATCAACCTCCCTGATTGTGATGGAACTGAGTTGATCCAACGCTTAAAGCGGATTGAGTGTAATAAGCCGGCCAATAAAGCGCTTGCCGTCACGCCAATGATTGCAGTGTCTGCACACGTTTTTGCGGAAGAAGTTGAGCGCTATCTAGCCGCTGGTTTTGACGGATACTTGCCTAAGCCATTAGCAAAAGAGGCACTCGCGGCATTGATTCAGGATGCGCTAGACGGAAAGCCGTTGTTGTTGCCACAAAATGCCGACTGTACCCCGTTTGATCAAATTTCACCTCAAGAACAAGAGCTACAATCAAAGGTCGTTCAAGCACCCCAAAAAAAGGAACCCGATGTGGTCATCATTAATCCGAGCGTGATTGAGTCCGATATGAAAATCTTGGGCAGAGATAAGATGTTGCACATTATTAATCTGTTTAGATCCACCAGCACTGATGTATTAAGCAAACTGCAAGCGTCTGCTGAGGACAATGATAGTAAAGAAGTAAAGAACCTTGCCCATAAATTAAAGGGCAGTGCAGGAAGTTTAGGACTAACTGCGCTAATGAACGCTTGCCAAGCAATTGAAGCCGCGGCTCAACCTTTAGATACCTATAATGCGACTAAAGATGATTTAGTTTCTCAAGTGTCTGCATCAATTCAAGCTCTGGATGAGTTAATGGCGAAGTAATCCATCGAGCATTGAAAATAAAAAAACCTCCGGCTTTCCGGAGGTTTTTTCTATTCGGTCATGTCATCTTCCCACTCGAATCGAGTGTCTAGGGCATAAGGGTCATCATCAAAAGGATGTTCCACTTTGCCACGCAAGTATTCGAGTTGATGCTCAAGCATATTGACCGTTTCGTAGTCTCCCTCAGAACAAGCAACGTAAATCTGTTGTTCAAGAGCGGCAATGTTATCTCGGATACCCATGAGAACCCCCTTAAATCATCATCGATTCTCAAAACGATTATAGTCAAGTAATCCAAATTCGATCGGTTGTTTTGTACGGTACCAATTATGTAAACGATCGCTAAATGACCAGAATTTTTCTGAGCTTCTACGAATCGCAAAATTATCCAATAACTTAACGTAATCGGACTCGTTTTGGATGGCACTAAATTGATCGACAAAATCTTTTACTTGGTTTTCGTTGATCGAGAAAAATGCCGCAGGGTAGCTTCCCACAACGCCGCGTACAATGGTCATATCATCGTTAGCAAAGTCACGGTTACTTTCTTCATCAAACAAGCTAGAGATGTTTGTGTGTGCATTGTTGTGAAGTAAGGTGAACAGTTCATCTTCCCCTGATTGACTTCTCACCATAAGCATAGTGATTTGCGGAACGGTTTTTAGGCCTTCACCACGAACGTGGTCAATACGTTTTAGTTGCTTTTCACTACTCGCAGAAAGAGCCGTGTCTTGAATTTCGTAGCGAGGCAGAAGCACATCTGAAACATGTTCGCTCAACAACTCCACCAACTCCGTTTTTGGATCGTCACTCTTATACTGAACGCTGGTTGGTTGGTTAAACGGCTTCACATTTCGTTGTAAAAAGTCACTCAACTGCGGGCTTTGATCTTTATACCAGCTAGATTGCAGTTCATGGCGCATATCGGCGGGTAACAACGAGATAAAGTTACTTTCGCCTTCTAGACGCAAGAAGTCCATAAACATTCGTGTCATGAGCTGATGGCCGAAGTTACCGTAAACGTCAAACCCAGCAACAAGCAAATAGTGGATACGCTCTAGTAACGCGTAGTCAAGAATCCACACTGTTTTAGGCTGCTCACCAACTAACCCTTGAACAACAGAAGCACTATCAAAATGGCGGAATATCGTTAATGCCGCATTATGGTTGGTGCCATTACCGTCCCAAATTACATCGGTGGATAGGTTTTCACCTTCTTTAAACCAGTTATTAGTGAACTCAGATTTAGCCTCTAGGTAGCGAGCTTGCTGGCGCGCGTACTTGACCCAGTTGGTAACAGGTAGCGTGTTACTTTCTTGTTCTGCCGGTAGTTTTAGGTTATCAGCCTGAGATCGGTAAAACTCATTTACTTCTGGGATGTCTGCTTTATCTGGATCAAGGAAAAACACCCAAAAGCGATCATTGATAACATTCAATGCCAGTTGGCCACGACAAACTGGGCCTTTGATGTATGCCATTATTGTATTTTGTGCATTATCTAGCATGAACTTAAAGCGCGACTTCACTGGAAGGTCGATGAATGATGTCATCGGGTTTGCAGCAACTTCTGGTTCATAACTCGGTAGCTGACTAACCATGTAATCAGCATCAATAAACCAAGTTTTCCAGTTCTCTATGCGTTGCTTGTTTAACGCGAATGGCATGTGAGTTTTATCTACTATGGTCCCTTGCTCTGGAATAATTCGATAAAACACACGTTCAACCCCTGGATCATCGTACGGGCGACGCGTTGAAATACGTTTGACGGGCTGTCCTGGTGGTGTAGCAGAGCGGACGAGCGTGAAGAATCGGGGATCTTCATCGAGTTCCGAAAAGTAGAGATGAGATAAAAACAAATGCTCATATATATACCTAGCCATCAGCTGATTTTTCAAATCAGAGTGGTTAAGTAATGTTTCGTACTTATCTATTTGCGCTTGCTCATTCTCACTAACAGGTTGGTGAACGTTCATTATTGCGCCGTTTTCCAACCAAGTCATGAGTGTGTGGTATTCACTGTTTGATAGATTTGGCATACCAAAAGGCATGCCCCAGGTTGGGTTATCCTTTTCGTATTGCTCGTATTCTTCAATCGTTGGACAGGTTTGCTCTCGGTCTATCGAAAAGTCAAAGCCTTCTAACTGGACTTGGTCAGGCAATGGGTGGCGCTCTTTTTGCTGTAGCAAACGTGCGATAAGGCCTGCGTCAATGTTGGCTGCCATGCTTTGATCACGTTCGTTGAGAACCGGATGAAAACCCGCATCGCGCCACTCTTGGGTTGTTTCTGCATCTTCGAATAAGCGTGTTGGTGCTGCGGCTGTGAGTCTTGTTCCTTCATATACCAGTGCTTTACTCGCACCACGGTCAATGCCCTCAACAGAAGAGAGCTTAAGCTGACATGGTGCATCGTAGCACGCGTGGCAGACGACACAGCGGTTATCCATAATGGGTTTAACTTCGCTTTGGAAGAAGTTTGCTTGAGGGGTTTCCACGTCAACTGTGCGTTCACGCACGAGCTGTGGACCAAACAGTTGGTCATAGTTAAGACCAGCATAGGTTGCACAGCCGGCAAACAAAGTAGCAATGCAAAGTGTAAAAATTAAGCGCAAATTCATTGAGTTATTTTACGTGATTAGAATTTGCATTAATTAAAGCAAAATAAGCGGTCAATTACCAAAAGTTGGGTCAATTAGCGTTAATTTTTCTGTTGATTGTCTGAGCGCTTGAAAATATAACCCTGGCGGTGGACTGTCTGAATTCTGTCTGTTGGAACACCTTCGTGAACTAGACGCTTTCTCATTCTGCTCATGTGCATATCGAGTGCTCGATCATGTTCAGTAAATTCACGTTTTAGTACTGTTTCGTAAAGAAAATGCTTACTAAGCACTTGATCTTGATGGTGAGTGAGAGTTTGCAGCAGCTTAAATTGAATGCTTGTTAACTGAACAGATTTCTTGTTTGGCAAGTAATTGAGTACCACAGAGTGAGTGCGCTTATCTAGTAATAGCTCCTCATCATTATGGTGAACGCCGTTGTGTTGGCATTGGGAAGTTTTTCCATTTGAAACCTTGGAGTCAAGCACACGGGTACCTTAATTATTAATAGTAGTAAAACGTATTATCATTAATATTTATATAAAAGCAATCAGGTACTTTATGAGCACTGTGATATGCGTAGACAATCTTAATACTTGAGATTACCAGTAGTGATGAATGATGCGATGGCGCTCTGAACTAAAGTGCTATTGGAGTGCGTATTAGCTACAAATAACGGTGTAATGTTAGGCAAAGATAAAAAGAATTCTCATTTAGTAAATTCGCTTATCCGCCATTTGTGAACTATACATTCTGTTGCAGGAAGCACTTTTCTAATACACACAGAGGTTTATATGACAGCGAAATATGGCGTTAAACGCCGATTAGCGATTCTTGCCGCCGCTTTAATCGGTGCGACAAGTAGCAGTATCGCAGCAGAGAAACCAAATATTCTCGTCATTTGGGGTGATGATATTGGCCAGTCCAATCTCAGTGCTTACACGTTTGGCTTGATGGGGTACAAAACACCAAATATAGACAGTATCGCCAAAGAAGGCATGATGTTCACTGACTATTACGGTGAGCAATCTTGTACAGCGGGCCGTTCTACTTTCATTACGGGCCAAACCGTTCTTAGAACAGGTTTGAGTAAAGTGGGGCTTCCAGGTGCTGATCTTGGCTTGAAGGAAGAGGACGCAACCATTGCCGAAATGCTGAAGCCGATGGGCTATATGACAGGGCAATTTGGTAAAAACCACTTAGGTGATAAAGATGAGCACCTTCCTACTAATCACGGCTTCGATGAATTTTTTGGCAACCTTTATCACTTGAACGCCGAGGAGGAGCCAGAAAACGTCGATTATCCTAAAGATCCTGAGTTTCGTAAAAAGTTCGGTCCGCGCGGCGTTATCCGTTCGTACGCTGATGGCAAAATTGAAGATACAGGACCTCTAACTCGCAAGCGCATGGAAACCGTGGATGAAGAGACGTTAGATGCGGCACTCGACTTTATGGATCGTGCAGTCAAGGCTGAAAAACCTTTCTTTGTCTGGTGGAACGCAACTCGTATGCACTTCCGTACTCATGTGAAAGAAGAGAACTCTGGAAAAACAGGTATCAGCGAGTATGCAGATGGTATGGTCGAGCATGATAACCATGTAGGTCAGCTACTGAAAAAAGTGGATGATTTGGGTATTAAAGACAATACAATCGTCTTTTACTCCACCGATAATGGCCCACACATGAACTCGTGGCCAGATGCAGGTACAACGCCATTCCGTGGAGAGAAAAATACCAACTGGGAAGGTGCGTACCGAGTTCCTGCGATGGTACGTTGGCCAGGTAAAATTAAAGCTGGCTCTGTTTCGAATGATATCATGCATCACATGGACTGGATGCCAACGTTTGTTGCTGCCGCGGGTGATGACAATATCAAAGAGAAATTGCTCAAAGGTTATAGTGCGAATGGTAAGAAATTCAAAGTTCACCTAGACGGCTATAACTTCCTACCATATTTGACTGGTAAAGAGGATAAGGCCCCACGAGAAGAAATTTTTTACTTCTCAGATGATGGAGACTTAACTGCACTTCGCTATAACAAATGGAAGCTGGTCTTTATGGAGCAACGAGCAAAAGGCACGTTGCGTATTTGGGCTGAACCATTCACCACACTTCGTGTTCCTAAGATCTTCAACTTGCGTATGGATCCTTACGAAGTGGCTGATATCACTTCTAACACTTACTACGATTGGATGCTAGACCGTGCTTACATGCTTGTTCCTGCGCAAGCTTACGTAGGCAGATTCCTTGAAACGTTTAAAGAGTTCCCACCAAGGCAAAAAGCAGCAAGCTTCTCGCTCGATCAAGTGATGGAGAAACTAAAAGAGAACCCAAATAAGTAGGAAAAGCTAAGTGAAGTATCACATATAGAAAGAGGCTCATTAACGTGAGCCTCTTTTTTATCTGTAAAATTCTATCTATTCAGGTTTGTAGAAAGCTTGATGACGAAAACGCCTAACGCTTCAATTGACAAGAGTTATAAACAAATTGGTTCGTAGTGGGCTGCCGTTAAGTTGGCTTTGATTTTTTCACGTAGAGCGATGTGGGCTGGGTTGTTTACCTCTCGCTTATGGTAAACGAACTTGTAAGGGATAGAGCGTATCGAAATGGGGCAGGGCAAAATTTGAAGTTTGAGCGCTTTGCTCCACTTGTTTGCAAAAGATTGAGACACGATCCCTAAACTGTCTCTTTGGGCGACATACAGCGCCATGCCCGCTAGCGAAGATGTGATCAAGTCGACTTTTCTTTCTTGAATTGTTTCCTTTGCTAGTTGCTCGAACCCCGACATGTTGTTCCATTTTCCTGAAAATAAACAGTGAGTTTCCTCATAAAATTGCTCTTTTGTGAGTGTGCCGTGTACACGGGGATGGTTCTCACGACAGATAACCACGGCTTCTTCCTCATAGGCATCTTCAATAATAAACGCTGCATCTTTTGTGATCACCGTATCGATTACTAGATCGACTTTTTGTTGTCTTAACAGCTCAAATAATAGGAATTTTTCGGGTGGTGATTCATAAAAAATAGTGTTCTTTATCGGGTCCATAATGTGCAACAAAATTTCCGAACAACACACTTCAAAATGATTTTTATCAGATATCGCATTGTCAATAATATTAACCGCTTGCTGGAATTGCGGCAGTAATTGATAAGCGGTGGAGGTTAGTGCGATCCCTCGTCCTTTTTTAACGAATAATTGCTTATCTACGACTTGCTCTAAACGCTTTATTGCAGCGCTCACAGCAGGTTGTGTAAGCCCTAATTGTTCCGCGGCTTTTGTATAAGATTGAAACTCCGCAACAACAAGAAAAGTTTGGATCAAATTCAAGTCCATAACGTCACTCATAAATTTAATTTATAGGTTAACTAATTTTGACTGCATTTATCGCCTGAAATTAGTGCTTTATCTTATATCAACAATGGTATTGAAAAGCGAATACCATTTTTTACGCACTAGCGAACTCTTGGAGATAATATGAAAAATGCGACCAAAACGAGCAGTAAAAAACTCGTACTTAACGCATGTACGTTAGCTTTGGGCGCTGCATCTGCAGTTGCACATGCAGCGGACAAACCCAACATTCTTGTCATCTTTGGTGATGATGTTGGTTACTGGAACCTTAGTACCTACAACCAAGGCATGATGGCGTACAACACGCCAAACATCGATAGCATTGCTAAAGAGGGTGCGAAGTTCACTAACTTCTACGCACAGCAAAGCTCGACAGCAGGCCGTTCTGCATTCATCACTGGTCAAATGCCAAAACGTACAGGTCTATCAAAAGTGGGCTTACCAGGCGCTCCGGAAGGTATCTCGGAAAAAGATCCGACGATTGCAACCGTGCTTAAACAAATGGGTTACGCAACCGGACAATTTGGTAAGAACCATTTAGGTGACCGAGACGAGCACCTTCCTACCAACCACGGTTTTGATGAATTCTTCGGCAACCTATACCACTTGAACGCAGAAGAAGAGCCAGAGAACGTGGATTACCCTAAAGATCCGGAGTTCAAGAAGAAATTTGGCCCTCGTGGCGTTATCCATTCTTACGCTGACGGCAAAATCGAAGATACCGGTCCACTTACGCGTAAGCGTATGGAAAATGTTGATGGTGAGTTTCTTGATGCCGCAGAAAGCTTCATAGAAAAACAAGTAAAAGCGGACAAGCCGTTCTTTACTTGGTTTAACACCACTCGCATGCACAACTTCACACATGTTCCTGAAGAATACCAAGGTAAAACAGGTGCCGGTTTCTACGCGGATGGTGTTAAGCAGCACGATGACCAAATCGGTCAGCTACTAAACAAGATCAAAGAGTTAGGTGTGGATGACAATACAATCATTGTTTACACCACTGACAACGGTCCTATGGTTGATTTGTGGCCGGATGCAGGGATGACACCGTTCCGCTCAGAGAAAAACACTGGCTGGGAAGGGAGTTTCCGTGTGCCAATGTTGATTAAATGGCCTGGAAAAATTGAGGCAGGTAAAACATTCAACGGCATGATGTCATTAGAGGACTTTTTCCCGACACTAGTTGCTGCGGCAGGTGATACCAAAGTTAAAGACGAACTGCTAAAAGGCAAAAAAGTTGGCGATATGGACTACAAAGTTCACCTAGACGGTTACAACCAACTGCCATATTTAACGGGTAAGTCAGACAAATCCGCACGAAATGAGTTCGTTTACTGGAGCGACGACGGCGATCTTGTGGCATTGCGCCAAGGAAAGTACAAGTTCCACTTTATGATTCAAGAGAATGAAACGGGTATGGATGTATGGCGTAAGCCGTTCACTAAACTTCGTGTGCCACTGATCTTTGACTTGAGCATTGATCCATTTGAACGAGGCGATCAAGGCATGGGTTATTCTCGTTGGATGTACGAGCGTTCATTCTTAATGATGCCAGCAATGGATACAGTGAAAGAGGTGATGGGTACATTCAAAGAATTCCCGCCTCGTATGGAAGCAGGTTCGTTCGTACCTAAGTCTTCTAAGTAAATTAAGATTATATAGCGCTTTTTGGAGCGCTATATACCCAAATAGCTTCACTTTTGCTGTACAGCGCTCACGAGGTTATTTGGGTATATGTAATAGTGAGAAACGTATGAGTAAGATTTCCCCTCGCCATTCTACTACTATGCCTATTGTTCCTCTTAAAACGGCGTCTAAAGCGCCTGTTCTGGGCGCGTATGACCGTCGATTCCATGTGATGGCAAAGCCAGGCGGAGCAAAGTGCAACATCGATTGTCAGTACTGCTTTTATCTGCATAAAGAAAATCTACTGCACCAAGAAAAGCAGCCAAAAATGGACGACGCAACACTGGAAGCGTTCGTGAAAAGCTATATCGAAAGTCAGGATGGCGAAGAAATTGTATTCTCATGGCAGGGCGGGGAGCCGACGCTGCTTGGGTTGGACTATTTCCGCAATGTCGTAGCTTTGCAAAAGAAATATCAGCCGAAAGGCGTTCGCATTGAAAACGACCTTCAGACCAACTGTATTTTGCTAAACGATGAGTGGTGTGCGTTTTTAAAAGAGCACAACTTCCTAGTTGGCTTGTCGATTGATGGACCACGAGAGCTGCACGACAAATATCGCAAAACCCGCAGCGGTAAGCCAACGTTTGATCTCGTGATGAAAGCGGTAGATAAGCTCAAAGCGCATGGCGTGAAATTCAACGCGTTGGTCACGGTGAATCGTCACAATGCGAAATACCCGCTCGAAGTATATCGATTTTTAACCCAAGAATTGGGTGTGACTTATATTCAGTTTGCGCCGGTGGTAGAAGCCAACAACTTCCAAACAACCGCGCCGCAGTTTTGGAACGAACAGATGATCCCAACCAAAGGCAGTGATCTGGCTAAACCGGGGCATCCAATGTCGATTGTAACGGATTGGTCAGTCGATCCTGAAGACTGGGGACGCTTTTTAATGGCGACCTTTGAAGAGTGGGTGAATAACGATCTTGGCCGTGTGCTGGTTAATCTGTTTGAAACCGCGGTGGCGCAAGTAATGGGGAAACCGTCTCAGCTTTGCGTGACGGCGGAGTTTTGTGGCAAAGGGTTGGCGATTGAGCACAATGGCGACGTGTTCAGTTGCGACCACTATGTGTATCCAGAATACAAACTCGCCAACATTCATGAACACTCACTGAATGAAATGGCCTTCTCTACAAGACAATATACTTTTGGCATGGCAAAACGCGATTCATTGCCGACGTATTGTAAGCAATGCCCTTACTTGCCTTATTGTTGGGGTGAGTGCCCAAAAAACCGTTTGATCAAAACGCCGAATGGTGAGAGTGGTCTAAACTATTTGTGTTCGGGAATCAAAATGTTCTTTGATTATGCGTTACCGATGTTGGTTGGTCTTGCACAACTTCTCCAATCTCAAGAACCGCAAAGATAACATAGTGAATATAACCTTAAGTTATTTCATTTGTTCTTATACTTAACTATCGAAAAGACGGCTTAAACCATTGAAAAGGTATCCTATGAACCACGCACAACAAGCGATAAAAGAACTCATCGAACAAACAGAAAAAAGCGTCATTGGACAAAGCCACGTGGTTCGAGCTTTAGTCATCGGGTTATTAACAAATGGGCATATTCTGCTAGAAGGTTTACCGGGAACGGCAAAAACACGTTCCGTAAAATCGTTGGCGAACTTGTTAAACACCAGTTTTGGTCGAATCCAGTTTACGCCGGATCTTTTACCATCTGACGTGACGGGTACTGAGGTTTATCAAGAGCTGGATGGTAAGCCGCAACTCCACTTTCAACCTGGGCCCATTTTTAACAGCATTGTACTTGCTGATGAGGTCAACCGTGCACCTGCCAAAGTACAAGCGGCACTGCTTGAAGCCATGGCCGAAGGCACAATCACAGTAGGTGATAAAACTCACGTATTGCCAGACTTATTTATGGTGCTTGCAACGCAAAACCCAGTAGAGCAAGAGGGCACGTACCCACTGCCAGAAGCGCAAATGGACCGCTTTATCATGAAGGTTACCGTCGATTATCCAGAAGATGACGCCGAACGTGACATCATTCGTTTGGTGCGCAGTGAAGAATTGGGTGCGGAAACCAGCAGCGAAATTATTACGCCAAAACACATCGAGCCAGACGTGGTGCTAGAAGCGCGTCGTCAGTTACCAAACATCGTGGTATCAGACCTAGTGGAAAACTACATCGTTGCGTTAGTGATGGCGACTCGTAAGCCAGAGCGTTATGCCGATTCAAACTTAGCAAAATGGATTGAGATTGGCTCTAGTCCTCGTGCTTCTATCGCACTTGACAAATGCGCTCGTGCGTATGCGTGGATGCAAGGACGTGACCATGTGACTCCTGACGATGTGCGTGCCATGGTTCCGTCTGTATTGGGCCACCGTTTTTCTTTGACCTACGATGCACTGGCAGATGGGGTCGATCATCAACGAGTCGTACAAGAGCTGCTAGATTGTGTAGAAATTGGGTAAGTGGGAGGCATTATGGCTAAGCCAACTCTTGCGCCAAAATCACAGGGGATGGATCCCCGTTTGTACTGCGATTATGCTCGTTTAGTACGTCTGCAAGCACAAGCAGAATCATTCAGTTTACTTCCTCATCTAAAAGCGGGTAGCGTACTCTCTGGCCGACACAATTCGTTGTTTCGCGGTCGTGGATTGAACTTCGAAGAGCTGCGCCATTACCAATTGGGTGACGATATTCGTAACCTTGATTGGAAAGTTACGATGCGTACAGGTAAGCCGCACGTGCGCAGCTATACAGAAGAAAAAGATCGCAACGTAATCGTGTGTGTCGACCAGAGAAGCACAATGTTTTTTGCTTCGACGCAAGTAATGAAATCAGTTGTCGCGGCAGAGATCGCAGCGATGTGTGGGTGGCGAGTATTAAAAGATGGCGACCGAGTCGGTTTTGTCATCGCATCCCCGCAGGCATTGTTTCACAGCAAGGCACAGCGTTCGCAAAACGATCTTCTGGCGCAACTTAAACGTCTCGCTAAAGCCAATCAATCGCTCAATGTGGACTCCTGCAATTCCGAAAAAGTAACGTTCAGTCAATGGATTGAGCTTATTAAACGCATGAAGCTCAAGCAATCCACTTTGATTTTTATCAGCGACTGGAACGACTGCGAGGAGCACCACCTTGATCACCTTAAACAGCTACAACAGCACAACGATGTTCTTGCAGTGATGGTCAGTGACCCATTAGAACAAGCGCTACCAGACGATTTGGCAAAATCGAAATGGGTGGTTGGTGACGGGCAGTATCAACTCAATTTAGACAGCAAAGCAAAGGTAGAAGCTGCGAGCGCAAAGCTTGAGGCTCGAACTAGCTTACAGCGTCAATCACTCTCTCAACTTATGGCGATGAAACACCTTCCGCACATCGAACTCGATACGACAGGTGAGCACATTAAACAATTCCAAAAACTGGTAGGAGGGCGTTAAATGAGTGATCTTCCTACGCCTCCAAGTACCTACATACTCAGAGAGCTGCATGATGTGGCCGTACCATCTAGCGTGAGTTGGTACCCGCAAACTATTGGCTGGAAAATTTTAGCGGCGGTTGCGTTCATTGCATTGGTATATTTCGCATATCGCTTGGCTCGGCAATGGTGGCATAATCGTTACCGAAAAGAAGCTCTACTGGCGATTTCGCAAATCAACCCGAGCGACAAAGACATGCCAAAAGTATTGTTCTCTGTGCTTAAAATAGTGCTGATTCATATTGATAGCCGTAACGCGAAATTGTTTGATACCGCCTTTTTGCGCAAGCTCGATGCGCTATATCCGCAAACCGGAGATTCTCAAGCAAACTCGCAAATGGTTTTTAACGATGAGCTTTCAAAGTGCTGGCTACAAAGTATTGTTGACCCAAGCGTTACGCTAACCAACGAAGAGCGAGTAACGCTTATTGCTCGTGCGAAAAACTGGGTGAGTGAGCACCGTTGTGATGCTCAAAAAAGCGCGGCAAATAAATCACCACGATTGAAACGCAAAGCACATCAGGGAGGTCAACATGAATGATCTTCTTGCATCGATAACTGGTTTGTCTGGTTTTGAATTTGCTCACCCAATGTGGTTTCTGGTTTTGCCCTTGCCGTTGGTGGTGTACTACTTGGTGCCCGCATATCGCACTAAGCAAATGGCGATCAAAGTGCCGTTTTTTAGTCAGCTGGTGGAAGCGATTGGCGAGACGCCATCAGAAGGTGCAAGCCAGTTGACCCCGAGTTGGTGGCAGCGAGCAACGTTAATTCTTTCATGGCTTTTGGTGGTGTGTGCGATGACAAAACCCACCGTGTTAGGCGAGCCTCAAGTTCGCGCGAGTTTAGGCCGCGATGTGATGGTGGTGGTGGATCTTTCGGGCTCCATGGCCGAGCCAGATTTCACCTCACGTACAGGCGAAAAAATTTCTCGTCTTGATGCGGCAAAAGAAGTGCTGTCGGAGTTTGTTCAGTCTCGTAAAGGTGACCGATTAGGCTTGGTGCTTTTTGGTGATGCTGCTTTCGTGCAAACGCCATTTACCGCAGACCAAAAAGTGTGGCTCGAACTGCTTAACCAAACCGATGTGGCAATGGCAGGGCAGAGTACCCATCTTGGTGATGCGATTGGCTTAGCGATTAAAGTTTTTGAGCAAAGCGATAAGTCGCGTGGTGCTTTAGAACAAGATCAAAACCGTGAAAAAGTCGCGATTGTATTAACCGATGGTAACGACACGGGCAGTTTTGTTGAACCGATTGATGCGGCGAAAGTTGCGAAAGCCAAAGGCGTGAGAGTACACGTCATTGCGATGGGCGATCCGGAAACGATAGGTGAAACCGCGTTGGATATGGACACGATTCATCGCATTGCGAAAGAATCCGGCGGTGAAGCGTTTGAAGCACTCAACCGTGATGAACTATCGGCTGCCTACGACGAAATTGGCAAACTGGAACCTCAACTTTACGAAAGCACCACATACCGCCCAAAACAAAGCCTTCATCATTACTTGATGGCGTTAGTGGTCATCATGCATTTGCTCGCGTTCAGCGTCGCAACACTTAAAAGAAGGGCTGTTACACGATCATCATTAGGAGAGAGCGATGTTTGATTCTCTTAGTTGGACGCAATTCTTTACGCAGTTTCATTTTATTCGACCACTGTGGTTACTGGCTTTGGTCCCCATGTTTTTCTTGGTGTGGTTACGCTGGCGAGAAGAAAGCAAGCCAAGCTGGAAGGATATTCTGCCCGAACATTTACGCAATGCTTTGACGATAGGTGAGCGAGGCTGGCGTAAGCAACTGCCGCTTAAGCTCTTGATGCTGATTGTGTTCATCGCCATTGTGATTTGTGCAGGCCCAACGTGGCAACGTGAATCTTCCCCCTTTGGCGAAGATAAAGCCTCTCTGCTGGTGGTGCTTGATAACAGCGAATCGATGCTGCAAAAAGATCTCCCACCAAGCCGCCTTGAGCGTTCCAAACAGAAAATACGCGATTTGCTAGCCGTGCGAAAAGGCGGAAAAACGGGTTTAGTCGTGTTCGCGGGCAGTGCTCATGTCGCGATGCCTATAACTCAAGACAGCAAAGTATTTGACCCGTTTTTGGCGGCCATTACGCCAGAAATTATGCCCGTGCAAGGTAAGCTTGCCGAAAAAGCATTGCCGTTAATTGACCAACAATTGCAAGGTCAACCAGGCTCCACCGTTCTGTTGGTGAGTGATGGCGTTAATCCAGCCACGATTGAGCAATACCAAGCGTATTTCTCGGGCAAACCTTATCAACTGTTAATTCTTGCGGCAGGGAATGCTGACATTGTGAGTAACAACCCAATGGATTTGGATTCTCTACAAAAACTGGCTAGTCAGACTAACGGTCGATTGGTGGAAGTGACCGTCGATAATAGTGATATCGAGCAACTGAATCGATACGTTGAGCGCAATATGCAGCTTAATGGCGAATCTTCAATGCCTTGGAAAGACATGGGGTATCAACTTCTGTTCCCAATCGCGCTGATCATGATGCTGTGGTTTAGAAAAGGGTGGTTAGTGCAGTGGTGCGTGATTGTAATGGTGAGCGGCACGTTATTGATGCCAACAAGTGCATTGGCCGAGAACATTTCAGTTAAAGCCGAGCAGCCACAAGTTGTGCAAAAAGTGACGGCTTTCGACAAGGTGACGCAATGGTGGTGGGATTTGTGGCTAACGCCAGATCAACAAGGACAGCGTTTGTTCAACCAACAAGCGTATTTAGAAGCCGCGAAACACTTTGTCGATCCATTACGCAAAGGGACGGCGTACTACTACGCTAGCGAGTTTGAACTCGCCCACAGTGCGTTTTTGGAAATGCAAAACGACCCGTCCGAAGAGGTTCGAGATTACGGTCTTTATAATGCGGCGAGTGCATTGGCGCGTCAGCGTGAATATTTGGCTGCACGTGACTTGTTAAAATCCCTAGCCAACAAGCCAACGTTAAGCGAGAGGCTAAGACCGGATGTTGAGCATAACTTGAAAGTGATTGGTGGTATTGTAGAGGACATCAACCGGATGAGTGAGAGTCAGGCAGGAACGGAGCAAGAAGCATCAACCGAGCTAGGCGATAACCCTCAAACCGCAGAAGGGGCGGATGAAAAAACGTCAGCGGAGTTGATGATTAAAGAGACGTTAAGTGCAGACGACATCTTAGGTAGCCAAGAATTAGCCGACAAATGGTTAAAGCGAGTCGAAGCGGATCCTAAATACTTCTTAAATGCGAAGTTTCAGATTCAATTGCGTTCAATAGAAACCGGAGAATCAACCTCTACTGCGAACGAAAATACAGAGGAGGCGGTGCAATGATGAAAAGCCACCGTTTTACGCACTTTGCTTTACCCTTGTGGTTAGTTATCTGTTTCGGTTTCCTCCTGAGCAGTAGTGTGTTGGCTCAAGATATTCGTGACGTTCAACGAGAGCATGGTGTTGAGTTACAAGCGTGGGTTGGTCAACAACCAACGGCTGGAGAGAAGCGGAAAACACCAAGTTTTAGCGTCAATGAGCAAGTTATTTTAACCATCGAAGTGGCAACGCCACGTTGGTTTACGGGTGGTACGAGAATTGGCAATATTGAAATACCCAATGTTATCGCCAAACAGCGTAATCAACTAGCAACCAACTTTACTGAGCAAAAAGAGGGACAAACTTGGTCGCGTCAACGCTGGGAAGTGACTTTGTATCCTCAAGCTTCTGGTGATTTTGTGATTCCACCTGTCGCAGTGGGCGTTCAGGTGTCTGCGCCGGACGGCGAGAAGGTGTCAGGCACACTTTACACGCAGCCGATTAAGTTCAAAACCGTATTGCCATCGGGCCTGCTGAGTGGTGAGACACCTTGGTTTGCTGCAACAGATGTAGAGGTAAAGCAAGATTGGGATACCTCCACTGAGTCACTCAAAGTTGGGGATGCAATCACGCGTAAAATCACCATTTCTGCTCAAGATTCACTATCTGTATTGCTACCAGACTTGTTGAAAGGAGAATCAACAACCCGTTATCAAGCGTATCCTCAACCCCACCGTTTGACAGATACGCAAACACGTGGTGACTACCAGTCAACACGCACAGAAGAGAGTGTGTACGTGATTCAACAAGGTGGTGAATTAACCCTGCCAGATTATGAGTTCCGTTGGTGGAACAGTAAGACTCAACAAGTGGAAACGGTGGTGTTAGAGGGCAAAACATTTGCTGCGAAGCACACGTTGAAATCCTTCATCAAAACGTACTTTGCATGGATTGTATCCACGCTTGTATTTCTGGGTTTTGTGATTATTTCATTGGTAGCCATTAAACGTTACTACCGCAACAGACCGACACCAGCATGGCTGACGTTCCACCGTTTGTTAAAGGCTAAACGTTGGTCTGAAGCAAGGACCATATTGTACAAACAATTGCGTTTAAATACGGCCGAGCTAGAAATGACCAAAGCCGATACGAGTGAATCGTGGCAAAAAAGTGCGTCGCGAATGCAAAATGGTGAAAATAGCGCTCATTTACTGAAGTCGATGTGGCGCAAAGTCCAGACCAAACAAAAACGCTTTAAATTCCGTATTCCGCGAGCGTTACCAGAACTGGACAAAGTCATTGGAAGAGATGGCAATGAATAAAACGGGGCGCTAATATAGCGCCTCGTTTTTATTAGAGAATAGAGTTCAAATGAGCCAAGAGTTTATGCGCCGCGCATTGGAAGTGTCCAAAAATGCGCTTCCTGAATGTCAACCCAACCCGCCGGTTGGCTGCGTGTTAGTGAAAGACAATCAAATCGTTTCTGAAGGTCATACTCAAGCGATTGGTGGCAATCACGCGGAAGTGGAAGCGCTGAATGCGTATCAAGGCTCGTTAGAATCGGTGACGGCATACGTTACGCTGGAACCGTGTTCGTTTGTTGGTCGCACGCCAGCTTGCGCGGTGACATTAGTCAAATCCGGCATAAGCAAAGTCGTCGTAGCCATATTGGACCCCGACCCGCGCAACAGTGGTCGAGGTATCGAGATTCTAAAACAAGCAGGTATAGAGGTAGAAACGGGTTTGTGCGGCGAGGAAGTCAGCGAGTTTCTTACCCCTTACCTAGGCAAAGCCTAAGTCAAGCTTTACGTTGCACTATGGTGCCAGTTTATGTGGTGAATGAAGTGCGTCAAAATTGAGTTAAAACTCATTAAAACAAGCGATACCGCCCATTTATTGCACTTGGCTACGTGAAGGATCATGCTGTTAGATTAAAATAGAGAAAGTGACTTTTGAAAAATTTAATAGCATGAAACCGACCGACCTTAATCTTATTCCCATTTTCACTGCCATCTATGAAGAGCGTAACTTGTCTCGGGCGGCGGCGCGTTTAAACATCACCCAGCCTGCGGTGAGTAAAGCGCTAGCAAGGCTACGTGATATCTACGATGACCCATTGTTTCATCGTTGCGTTAAAGGTGTCGAGCCTACCTCGTTTGCGATGGATATTTATCCTGCTCTTCTAGCTTCAGTACAAAATTTCACTTCGACATTATCGGCCTCTAGTGAGTTTGACCCTAAAGTGTCGAATAGAGTGTTTTCTATTGCCTGTGTGTCCGTTGCAAGCTTTGAGTTGCTACCTCAAGTCATGAAACAAATCCGTGTGTCGGCGCCAAATGTTGCATTAGAAGTACATCCGCTTTTTACGGAAGATTTTGAAAGTGATCTGCGGTTACAACGATACGATTTGATCATTGATATCACACCAAGAGCAAGAACGGTGTTAAAACTGGAAACTGTACTTACGGAGCGTTTGGTGGTGGTATGTAGCGAAGCGCATCCACGCCTGAATGACGAGATTACGGCTGAACAATTTTTTGAAGAAGAACACGTAGTGGTTTCGCAGTGGCAGAGTCGTAAGAGCTTGTTAAACGCCGATGACATTGTCGACTTGGATAAGAGAAAGATTAAGTATCGAGCCTCAGGCGTACTAGAAATGCTCCCAATTATTTGTGGTAGTGAATACATTGGTTTAATGCCAGAGTCGATGATCAACTTGTTCAATAACACCTATCATGTTAAATCTTTATCAATGCCATTTGATGAACAAATGTATGAGCTTTGCACAATCTGGCATCCTAGTCGCACAAACGACAGCGCCCATCAGTGGTTGCGTTCACAGATTAAGCAAGCAGGAAAAGTCATCAACCAATAGGAAGTGCAATGAAAAAGACAATACGTGCCATCCTTAACGGAAAAAAAGCTGGGAATCCAGAGTTAAGAGATGCAATCATGAAAATGAGAGACAAAGGCATCGACGTACAGGTGCGTGTGACGTGGGAATCTCAAGACATGCCGCGGCTAGTAAAAGAAGCGGTTGATGAAGGCATTGAACGTATTGTTGTCGCTGGTGGCGATGGGACCGTCAATGAGGCGGCTTCTGCGATTATTCAAATTGACAAAGAAAAACGTCCTGAGTTAGCAATTATTCCACTTGGTACCGCCAATGACTTTGCTACCGCTATTCAAGTACCTAATTCCATTAAGGCGTCTTTATCTCTTGCTGTTGAGGGGCAGTCCGCTTTGGTCGATTGCGTCAAAGCGAACGATCGCTGCTTTATTAACGTGGCAACAGCAGGGTTTGGCGCAGAAGTTACAGCAGAAACGCCTGTTGAAC
Organism: Vibrio sp. 1580; assembly: GCF_033340055.1. NCBI lineage: Bacteria > Pseudomonadati > Pseudomonadota > Gammaproteobacteria > Vibrionales > Vibrionaceae > Vibrio > Vibrio sp. 1580. The sequence goes on along the minus strand of NZ_JAWOVT010000008.1, from coordinate 63,401 downwards.
TCAAAAACTTTCTTGGCGGCGGAGCTTACACGCTAACTGGTGTTGTAAAAGCACTTGGCTTTAAACCATATGACGGAACAATAACGATTGAAGGTGGTGCGTATCAGGGAGAAATGTTGCTCGGTGCGTTTTGTAATGGGCGCCTTGCTGGAGGTGGGCAAGAGTTAGCTCCAAAAGCGATGATTAATGATGGGCTGATGGATCTAACATTGGTGCGCCCATTTTTACCTCATGAGCTGCCTAAAGTAATCGACGAGATCAATAACCCGAGTGAGAAAGGAGAGTTTGTGAAGTACACAAGAGCAAGCTGGTTGGAGATAGACTTCCCGAATCCATTGCCTCTTAATTTAGATGGAGAACCTTATCATTCGAGAACCATTAGATTTGATGTTCAGCCTAAGAGTATACGATTAGTCGTACCGCAAGATTGCCCTTGCTTGACTAGCTAAACGAGCGTTTTCCATGATTATTGCTTAACACAGCCACTAAAATGTGGCTGTGTTGCTTGTGTTGAGGTATCAGTCAACCTCTTAACGTTTTTGAATGGTCTCAACGTCTATCTGCGTAGTTGTCCAATCTGAGTCAACCTCTCCTCGAATCATTACGGTATCTTTTGGTGTCACTTCTTGACCCATCCAATCTTCGTTGTCGATCTCTACTTCGATCTCACCAGTGTTGTCTTTGAACAAGTAAGTCTCGTTACCAAATGATTGAACAATATGCCCGGTTAGCACTACAGCGCTGTCGTCGGTTGCGTTGCGCGCCTCTTTCACCGTATTGATTGCACTGACTTCTGGACCATTAAACGCGGCGAAAGCCGAGCTTGAAAGTAGGGCAAGCATGGATGTTAACAATACTCTTTTCATTATCATCTCCTTATATTAGAAGTAATAAGTTGTGCCTACGTTAAAGGATGCAGTGTTTGCGTAGCTGTCTAGTTGGTATTTAGCGTTTGCGCCAATGGTGAGCTTTGGCAACACTTGGTATTCCGCGCCCACAGAGAACATTGCGCCTAACTCGTTGCTTTTCTCCGAGCTATGGAAAAGCGTGTTGCTTATTTCCACATCGTCATTCGCGACAAGCTCATATTCTTGATGTTGAGCAACCTTGGCGTCGTATTGTGTGTAAGTTAAACCCGCTTTGAATTTTGTTGTCCATTTATCACTTAATGCATAGCTAAACACTGGTGCTAGCGAGACTTGTTTGGCTGTGATAGAGGCATCCCAATCCATTTCATGATGGTAATCTTTGCCATCAATTGTCTTGATACCAAGGTTCTTAGAACGGCCGTCATCAAGGTCAAACTGGCTGTAACCTAGCTCAATTGCCCAATTGTCATTAAACGAGTAACCGATAAAACCTGAGAAGATACCACCCTCAAGTTCTGGATTAAGCGTTACATTTTCAGATGAAAAGTGAGGTTCCAAGTCATGGTCAGTGGTGCCTAGTCCATATTCCAGACCTACATAAGGAGCCGCAGATACCGAAACTGAGCAGGTAACGAGTAACGCAAGAATGGTTTTGTTCATTTTATTTTGCCTCTTCAAATCAACTTAATGAGTAGAAGCGCATTGTGTGTGATGAAGCGTGAAGTGATCGTGAAGAAACAAAAATATTTCAGAAAAAGAGCAAGGTGCGGTAAAAAAGAAATTGTTTTAATGAATATGCGCCAAGCTCTTTATATAAAGAGAGTTAACTTGCGGCGACGTAACACACCGCAAATGGCACATTAAGGCGAGTAAACTCTTTAATCCAACGCCATTGGTTGTCTTGGAGTTTATCTCCTGGGCCTTTTACTTCAATCCATTCGAACTCGTTTCCTTTGAAAGCAATCAGATCAGGCATCCCATTGCGGTAAAGCTTTAGGTCACTCAATTGTATTTTAAATAGCGCCACCAACATGCTAGTTGGGATTGTATCGAGTGCCGTTTCGAGTAGCTCTTTACTTATTAAGCTCCAATGCACAAATGGATTGCTGATACCAAACTTCTCATCGTACCTAGTTAACAACGTATGAGTATTGCCCGTTTCCAACTCATCAAACGTCGCATCTATCAAAGCTTGGCGTTTGGTAACAAAATCAGAATGGTACAAATCTAAAGGACGGTGTTGATAGGCATTGATGAATGCGCCTTCGATGGGAGCGAAAATCGCATCCCAAAAAGTGAGACCAAGTAATGCATTAAGCAGTGCATTTTCGGCGTAAAATACAGTCCAGCCTAAGGACTCAAAATACGCTTTGCTGGCGAGTTCGACTCTCTGTTGAGATAAATCCAGTTCAAGGCGGTATTCCGTACAGGTTGGCTTCGTCACTCTTGGCACTTTCTCGCCTTGTTTTCGTTTTAACCGTTGCTCAAGTTTTTGTGCAACTTCGAGCTCAGACACATCGATCGGTGAGTTAAGCATATCTGTGACAATGTCACCAAATAAATCATCATGGTTTAATTTGTCATAGATACGTGCGCGTCGTTCTCGGCTCGGTGTGAGTTGAGTTTGGCCAAATAGAGATAGGGCGGTCTCTAGATCATTAAGCCGTTCGTAATCACGTGCTATGTCATTCAACATGTGCTCGCGTTTACGATCTACGTAACGGTGTTTAACGGGCTGAGGCATTGCCTCAATTAATAAGTCGAGATTGGCTTTGTCTTTTCGGTCAAATTGCCAGTACAGGTTGGCCAACTGGCTCAGTTCAATTAAGCGGTCTATTTGCTCACGTGAATCAAAGAAACGGCGCACTTTACTCAATTGATATTGCTCGAACTGATGCAAACCTAAGTCATCAAGCACAAACTGACTTAAGTCTTGATGGGTGTTGGCAAAAAACAGAGTGAGTAACACGTCGATCATATGAGCAGAATTGAGTTTGACGATCGTAAACTCAAGCCGCTCTATACGATCAAATTCCGTATTACTCAAATGTTCGACAAGGGCGTCTTTCTTGAGTGATTTCGGCAGTTCGGGATAAAGCGCGGAGATTTCTGGTTTGGTCAGTAAATTAGCCGCTAACTCTTGATGAGAAAGGGGTGGGGAAAGGGCTACAAACTCATGCTGACTCAATTCTGCCAGTGCTTCATTGATAGAAGGTATTTCTTGATAACTCAGCTTATCACTTCGAAACCAACATCCCTTTCGGCTGTATAAACGCACCAAAAGGCACTGGGCGTGTTTGCTCAAAGAATCAAACGAGCAAAGCCATGCGTGTTCTTCCTTGGTCAGTAAATCGCTGTACCAAGTTATTGCGTGATGAGTCAGCTTGAAGAAGTTCTCTAGATAGTAGTCTGGTGCAAGTTCGATAGGGCTTTCCATAAACGACCGATAACAAAAAAGGCTTAACCCATAGGTTAAGCCTTTTCGCTATCAAATCAATTCGCAATTATGCGTTTTTTAGCTGTGCTACTTTCGCTTCAGACAATGGCTTAGTGATGAACGCTAGTACGATACATACTGCCACCATTGCTGAAGAAATTGTGTAAGCCAAGGTGTAGCCGTCGCCATTTGTCATCGAGAAACCAACAACCGCTGCGCCGATTGCACCACCGATACCCCATGCTGTGTAAAGCACGCCGTAGTTAGTGCCGTAGTTTTTCAGACCGTAGAACTCAGCCGTTAGAGTAGGGAATACCGCTAGAAGTGTGCCGTAACCTACCGCTGCGATTGCTGTACCGATGATCAGTGTAAACTCAGAGTCGAACGTCGCGAACAGCACCATGTTTACGCCTTGTAGAACGAACGCGAGTAGAAGCGTACGAACACCGCCGATTTTATCTGCAAGCATACCCGCGGCAACACGACCGCCAGAGTTAAATACAGCAAGAATAGACGCTAGGTAAACCGCGTTTGGCAAGTTTGCTTGAACGCTTGCGATTGTCGTGATGTTACCAATGATCATTAGACCAACAGAAGCTGCAAACGCGTACATGATCCATAGAGAGTAGAACTGTGGCGTTTTCAACATTGCTTTCCAAGTTAAGTCATCTGACTTTTTCACCGCTTTAGGTGCTTGGCCTTCTTTTACTTTAGGCTCCGCAGGTGTGTAGTCTGCTGGTGGGTTGTTGATGGTTGCTGCAAGAGGAACCGCAATCGCTAGGATACCAACACCAAGAACCATAAAGCTAGTTTGAATGCCCATGCTGTCTATTAGCGCAGAAGTTACTGGCGCAAGGTAAATAGCCGCTAGACCAAAACCTGCCGCAATAATGCCGTTAACCATACCTTTCTTCGAAGCGTGGAACCACTTCATCGCAGAAGGTGATAGGCATGCGTAACCAAAGCCGATACCTGCACCTGTGATCACACCGAAGGTAATGTTCAGCATGAGTGGAGTGTCAACAAAGCCAGACGCGATCATGCCCAGACCTGTAAGAACAGTACCTAGGATAAGGATCATTCGAGGGCCCATGCGGTCTTGAAGAATACCTGCAATAAGAAGACAGATAGAGAAAGTGATGGTTGCAGTTGCGTAAGGTGCAGAAGCTTCTGCAGCACTCCAGCCTGATTCAGTTACCAGTGCCTTGTTGAATACACTCCAAGCATACAGGATGCCAAGACAAAGGTTGATACAGAACCCTGCTAACAGGATGCGCATAGCTTTATCAATCTTGCTCATTTTTATTCTCAGTTTTTCCTCTTATTGGCAATGCCGCAAAGAAGGTTGGTTTAAAGATGTTTTTTCTCAAAATTAGTTTGCGTTTTTCAACGTTTAACGCAATGAGCGCGGATTATAACCAATAAATATGTGATTGGAATCTCTTTTTACGGTTACTGATAAAATAATTTGCAACATTAAAAGTGGATGTGAATTCATGGTTTTGTATGTAGTAAGAACGTTGTAAAAAAGTGATATTTTTTGTTCGCTAATAACGAATGATGAGTCAAGACAGAGAGGTTTTACGCTGTTGAGTGCACAGTTCACATTTCAAATAAAAAATTTCAAAATGTTTCCATGTTAACCATCTGTAACAAAAATGGCGAATTTATCATCTAACTGTCGTAAGTATCAGATGCAAAGGGTTTCTTAATTTTTAATTGTTAACCTTTTGTAATAATTGAAGCTGATTAGCTTTTATGTTCATTAAGTGAGCAAAAAAGTAACTTGTAATTGCTGATTTTAGGCGCAGAATATAGTGAAAAATGAGTTTTCATTTATGAAGGGATGCTTTTTAGATTTGTTGTGAGGTGACTTATGAAACTGTTCCTATTACTCATGGCTTCGGTATCCGCTGGTATCGCATCAGCAGACCACATCCATTCATTTATGTTGGGCTTATCTATTGCTTCTTTAGCGGTAGGTAGCTGTTATTTCTTCGCATTTCGCAGCTCGCGCTTTCCACAGCTTGCTTTATTCCTACTCATTTGCGGTATGCTTTCTAAGTTGACGATAACCGTAGTCGGTGTGATGTGGGGAATGTCCGCGGAATTAATCACGTCTCCAATCGTATTCGCACTTTCATATTTATTCTTTTCGCTTGCCGTTACCTACTTATGGTTTAGCTACAGAGAGAGCATCACTAAGATTCCTGACCGATTTAAGTCAGCGTAAATCAACACATTAGAATAAAAAAAACGCCAGCACATTTGCTGGCGTTTTTAATTAAACGTAATTTTGTTCGGATATTGCTTTTAGTTTGATCGTGGCAATACCGTTAGGCACTCATTGGAACAAGCACCATAGTACCAATAATCACCGTGATAAGGCCTGCTAGAACTGGAACGGATGTGCGTTTTACAACCTCAAACGGGCTGATGTTTGCCATACCTGATGTCGCAACGATTACGCCAGATACTGGTGAGATAGTACGGCCTAGGTTTGATGCTTGAAGCATCGGGATAATTAGGAAAGCAGGGTTTAATCCCATTTTCGCAGCCAAAGATGGTGCTAACTCCACGAACGCATAGAAAGGCGCGTTACCCGAACCCGTTGCAATTGCTGCTGCAACTGTCAATGCAGTTAGAATAAGCATTAAAGCAACGCCGCCTGCACCAGCATTATCTGCTAGATGAAGTAGGTTATCGATAGCTCCGATAGACATCAGACCTTGTGCAAAAACCCCAGCGGCAACCAAAAGCATCACAACGCCTTTGAACGCGTCAGCCATGCCTGCGTAACAAGAATCTAAATCTTCTAGTGATTTCTTACCATCGAACTTATTTACAACATAATGGATCAGAGCTCCAAGGAAAATCGAACCAACCACAATAGTGTAGATGTCTAGACTAAGTCCTGGAATGGTACGACCGTTGAATAGGAAAACGCCGATGATAGGTAGAAAAGGAAGAGCTGCATAAAACGCTGGTGCGTCAGCTTTGATCTCTGATACATCAATTTTTTCCATTGGTGTATTTTCTTTCTTATCTAAGTATTTGTTCCAGAAGAACGCTGCCGCTGCCATGACGATGATTGCGCAAATAGAAACAGGCAACACAGTTTGTACCGCAAACACATCAAGCTCTAAACCAGACTTTTCTGCTGCGATAACAACATCACCAGAAGTAGGAGAAAGGATGATTGCCGCTGGAGAGGCACACACTGCAACGGCTGCTGGACGAGAAATGCCCATCGCGACCATCATTGGGAATAATGTCGCCATTAATAGTACGCCAAGGCCTGTTGCAGAACTTACCGCAAGAGACATTAAACACGCCACAATGTAAGCCGCTACCAAAAGGACGTAAGGAGACTTGATGACAGAAAGCGGTTTAGAGAACTGTTTCACTACCACGTTGTTCGCGCCGATATGAGTCATGTATGACGCAAAACCACAAAGCAGCATGATTTGCATACCAAGACCGCCACCGCGGTATTGAAGCATGTATTTCACGTATTCCAGCGCATCTGTCACCATGTTACCAGTTGAGGTGATTTTTGACGGCAGCACGTCGTGCCCCAAAACGCCAGTCATAAGAAGTAAAGCAATACCAGCTGTCAGTAACACGCCCGCAGCTTTATAGCCTTTGACAATAAAGTAACCCACCGCAATGGTAACCACTAAGCCAATTAAGAGCTCTAACATAGGGATCTCCGAATGTTATGTAAAAAACAAAGAAACTGTTTCAGTTTATGACAAGGAATTTACAGAATTCTTAGCTGTGGCACGAGACAAATATGGGGCTTGCATGATCTGAGACAAATAATAATTTAATAAATAATTTCGTTAGATTGTATTGTTGGAATTTGGTTTTCTAAGTGTTATGTGCTGGTTTGAAGCTATTTATAGGAAGGAAAATATGACTAGGAAAGTGAATGAATAATGAGTGAATTGATTCACAATAGGAAAAAGACTTTACTCAATAAGCAATTATTGGAAAACACTCTTCACAACAAAAAAGCTTCGCCGAAGCGAAGCTAAGTAATCGTAAGAATGAGGATAAACTATGCGTATCGACGAACCATAAGGTTCCAACTACGCTGCTGCCGTTCGAACTCTGCTTTAATTTGCTGATACTTCATTTTTGTTACAGAACATTCGTATTTTTTTACCACACTGGCAGTTTTGGCACCGAGTACTTCTTTGCGCATCTCGTAGTATTCCTGCATGTGATGAACTAAAGTATCAAACTCTTGCTGTAGCTGATCGAGGATCGTTTGCGTGTTCGGTTTCGATTCTAGCTTTTCTCTTGCTTTCTTCAAAAGTTGACTCGCACGGGCTTTTTCAATTCTAAATGCAGGCGTTGTGCGCAACTTAGATGTGAGTCCTAGCCAAGAACATGACTTTATCAACCACTTCGTTGGGTCGTAATGCCACCAATACACGCCATTGCGATAGTCATTCTCGAAAATATGATGGAAATTATGGTAACCCTCTCCAAATGTGAAAAAGGCGAGTACACCATTATCGCGAGCAGTGTTTTTGTCTGTGAAAGTTTGCTTACCCCAAATATGTGCGAGGGAGTTAATGAAAAAAGTCGTATGGTGACTCATAAAGAGTCGAGCCGCACCAACGACCAATAACATCCCCCAGATATCACCGTAGATCAGTCCGAGCATGACTGGGAAACCAATATTAGTCAGTAGCGCAAGTGGAACATAATACTTATGCTGCCACATGACGATTTTGTCGCGCTTTAGGTCACGGCAGTTTGTATATTCGTTTTCCTTTGACTTATTGTAATCACGTAACATCCACCCAATGTGAGAATACCAAAAACCCCGCTTGGCTGAGTACGGATCTTTATCGTTATTGTCGACATGTTTGTGATGCACACGATGATCAGAAGACCAATGTAATGCACTATTTTGCAAAGAAAATGCTCCTCCAATCACAAAAATGGCGCGCAAAATAGGATGAGCTTCGTACGTTTTGTGGCTCCAGAGACGATGATAGCCTGCTGTAATAGAAAGGTTAGTAAAACTAAATGCAATCACTCCCCAAATTAGATGTTCCCAACCCAGCCCAAAATGATATGCATACCAAGGCATTACAATAAAAGTCAGAACAAAAATGGCAGAAAATATTAATGTATTCAACCAGATAACAGGTGGTTTGTTTTGAGTCACAGGTGTATCCCTAACTTTGAGCTAACAACTGTTCGCCAGAATATCAGCGTACACATGTAAGTCAAATTAAAGTTAGACAAATGTGACTATTCCTTTGGGTGTAGATTAAGGAACTTGATGGGATATTTTGCTTTTAATTGAATAATGAGTAGTATTAAAAAATGAGCTCTGGCTTAAGGTGTATAAAATCTGCCAAGAAACAAGTGTTATAAAGGTGGAATATACCGAGACTCTATAAAGAAGCAAAAATGTAAGAAAATAGGAATACGTAATGGATTTACGATTAGCGGAATATAAGGACTACGAGCGCATTGCGCATCTTCATGCGGATAGCTGGAAGCGTCATTACCGTGGCATTCTTAGTGATAACTATCTTGAGAAAGAAGCGATTGACGACAAACTACTGATTTGGCAAACCCGTTTGACCAACCCACCATTCAATCAGCACATTGTCTTGGCGGAGGAGGGAGGTTTGCTACTTGGCTTTGTTTGTGTGTTCGGCAACCATGATTTCGAGCGTGGAACCTTTATTGACGCATTGCATGTTGATGACAGTTACCGTGGTCGTGGGATTGGTAAGCAGCTATTACTTGCTGTCGCAGAATGGCAACAGCAGTACTTTAAAGACACAGGTCTTTATTTAGAAGTTGTGTCGCAAAACATTTCTGCGATTGAATTCTATCGCCACATTGGTGGTCAAGAGGATCAAGAGCGAACTTGGCGCGCACCTGATGGCAAAGAGGTGTTAGAAAAAGTATTCCGTTGGAAGAACGCCCAGTCATTAGTTAGTGGGATTGAGGAAAACGTGATTTACTCCTAACCTAGCGTTCTAAAACATTAGATAAGAGCAGTCTCAACACTGCTCTTTTTTGTTTATGCACCCTAACGTTATGTTTTATTAAAAGCTTTCTAGAAGTTAACCCCCATAGCTTTTAGTTCGAGCTCACATTGCTGAGCATTTTCAAACTGAATAGCAGCCATGCCAACTGCTCGGGCACCTTCAACATTGTAAGGCATGTCATCAATAAATACTGTCTCTTCGGGGTTAAGCTGATACTTTGAAAGTAGAGTTTGGTAGATCTCCGCTTGTGGTTTTAGTAATTGAACTTCAGAAGAGATGATTGCTCCATCAAACAGTGGCCAAAACTCATAGGTAGTACGAAGATGTTCCACAATTTCGTTGATGTTGTCTGTGAGCGCATATACGCCATATCCGGCACTTTTTACTCGTTTTAACAGCTCTATACTGCCGTAAAGTAGTATTTGAGTGTGTTTTACATAATAAAAGAAGCGGTCTATTTCTTCCGTCGTTACTTGGTGTTCACGTTGATAACGCTGTTTTGCTTCCCTTTCGGAGATCGTCCCTTTATTTAAATCTTTCCAGATTTGTGATGAAAATAGCATCTGAGCCATTTTCTCTGACTCTACGGAACCACCAAATGTTAAGCGAACGATTTCTACTGGAGACCAGCGTACCAATACATTACCTACATCAAAAATGACATTTTTTATCTGGACAGAATTCATAACACATCCCAAGCCAATTGTTCTTCACCACGCTATATGCGGTGAGTACTGTTTTTGAATCGTTGGAAAGTCGTGCCAAAGGCGCGACTTAAGTTTCTTGCACAAAATGAGATTAACATCCAATTGGATACAGAGCGATTATCGCAAAATTGCACTAAACTATATGCAACTTTGTTTATTTGGTTGTAAATCAAGTGTAGCTGTCTTAAAAGATTGAAACTAAAGATAAGTATTGCGAGCTGTTTACGTCATTTCGCGCTGCTTATAAATGATGATTAATATATAATTAGTTAATAATAAAACGATAAAAGTGAATCAAAATCACACTATTGTGCGTCAGGCGGAGTAAGCAAAACAGATTATATGGACTCGATACGTAAGGTTTATCAATATGCAGAACCAAACCTAACTCTCGTTGGCTGGATGGGGTTTCTTGGCTTTCCGCTGTACTACTTTGTCTGGGAGTTTGCCTTTCCACAGGCTTATGAAAATTTACCTCTTAGATTGTTTTGCTCGTTATTGTTTTTCGGCATCATTTTTAGAAACCGCTTATCATCGACTTGGAGAGATTATGTTCCTATTTACTACCAAGTGACGATAACGCTGTGCTTACCGTTTTTCTTTTTTTATATGTTACTGATGAATGACTGGTCCAATGTATGGGTTATGTCGTTTATGTCTGCAATTTTCTTACACATTTTACTGGTTCATGTTACTAGGGTCATGTTTGCTCAAACCTTTGCTGGGATAGGTTTAGCAACATTCTTCGCTTGGGTTGCAAAAGGGTTCCATCTTGACTTGACCATGGATTGGACTCATGTGCCAATCTTTCTGTTTATTTATGTCTTCGGTAATTTGTTCTATTTTCGTAACCAAGTTGAACATGAAGCGAAAGTCTCGCTGGCAAAATCATTCGGGGCAGGGATCGCACATGAAATGCGTAACCCGTTGAGTGGGCTTTGCACTTCAATAGATGTTATCCAGTCGATCTTGCCCAACATGAAAGAGGCAGGAAAAGAGCAGTACGTCATGAGTGTAGAGGATGTCACCTTATTACGTGAAGTGAGTCAGGATGCAATGAACATTATCCAATCGGGTAATGAAACCATCGATTTATTGCTAACTTCGATTGATGAAAATCGAGTTTCTCGTTCTAGCTTCAAAAAATATTCAGTTCACTCGGTCGTTGAACGGGCAATTGAAAGCTTCAGTTATAAACGTGCCACTGATCGATTTGCCATATCGCTGGATGCGAGAAGTGAGTTTGAGTTTCTAGGTAGTGATACATTACTTAAATACGTTATGTATAACCTCTTCAAGAATGCCTTCCATCACCGTAAATCTGAAGATTTTCACATACATGTATCCATGATAAGTTCAGAACGCTTTAATCAAATTGTTGTAACCGATAATGGTGCTGGCATTGCTCCTGATGTTCTACGCAATATCTTTCAAGACTTTTACACCACTGGCAAATCAGGAAGTTATGGTTTGGGTCTACCGTTTTGTAAAAAAGTCATGCGTTCATTTGGGGGGAACATTGAGTGTCAATCTCAGTTAGGGGAGTGGTCTCAATTTACGTTAACTTTCCCACTAACGACATCTGATACCGTTACTGAAATCAAAAACGATCTGACTAAACTCAAAACCATTCTAACGGTGACTAGCCAAGATATCTTGGTGTCTAAAGTAACAGATATTAGCCGTTTTATGGGCTTTGACTCGACGATTTTAGATGCCAACCAAGTACTCAAAAAGAAAGAGTACGAGTTCGAATTCGATCTGATTTTTATCGATCTTGAGAGCTTAGATCCAAGAGCAAACCAATTGGATAGATTAGAATCTCTCTTGTCTTTCACTGAAGCACGCATAGTTTATCTTTTTGAGCATCATCCGACTCAGAGAGCACGTAAGGCTGCATATGAACCTATTTGGATCGAAACGCAAGCCTGGTTATTGAATACTAAACCAACTATTGAGCGTCTCTTATATGATTCAAGCTATGTATCGACACCAACGGCCTCGGTGACGTTAGATAATTCAAATAAGCGCACAATTATGGTCGTGGATGATAATGAATCTTTGCGTAAATTCACGGCAATGTTACTTGAAAAGCAAGGCTTTGAAGTGATTCAGAAAGAAGACGGGCAGCAGGCTCTGGATACACTAGAGCAAGAAGATGTTGATCTCATTCTGATGGATATCGAAATGCCAATTATGGATGGTGTAGAAGCGTCTAGGCGAATTCGAAGCTCGGATAAAAACTATGCGTCGGTACCTATTATTGCACATACAGGGGATAGTTCACCTGTCACGTTGGACAAAATTGGGTCTTCGGGTATGTCTGACTTCATCGTAAAACCGGCGGATAAAAATCGCTTGTTCGATAAAATCGCAAACTGGATCTAATCATTCGCGACTTGTTTTCTTGAGGCGAGTTGCTCACAACGAATAACACGAATAAAGAGCTCAGCAAAACTGTTGAGCTCTTTAGTTTTATCTACACACTAACTTACACAAACTCTAAGTCAGGGTGTGCAAATGCTTGTTGGCAGACAGTGAGTACATGATCAACTTCAGCAGCTGTCATGTCGGCATTGACTGAAAAACGGATGATGTTTTTGTTCCTTCCAGTTGCAGGGCGGCAAAACACTGCGCCGTAAACATTTCGCTCTTCGAGAAAATCGCGGACTCGCTCAGTGTTTCTCTCGTTGCCGCATTCTAATGAGATAATTTGTGATTCACTGCGAATAGTAAATCCAATGCGTTTTAAACCAACGGCTAAAGACTTGGCTCTTTCAAACAGAATATCTCGCTTATCATCTGATTTTCTTATGACGTCCAGTGTTTTCTCTAGCCGAATGATCTCTTGCGGTAATACGGTAGAACTAAATATTGCAGGGTACGCCACAAACGGAAGCGTCTTCGACAGTTTTTCTGGGCCTAAAATCGCGCCAGCACGATAAGCAAAGGTCTTGGCAAGACTAACGGTAATAAAATCTACCTTATGAGTTAAGCCAAGACCCTGCAGTATCCCCGCACCTTGTGGACCGTGTGTACCTAAAGAGTGTGATTCATCTACAACCAGGCCGCAGTCAAACCCCTGTGCTATTTCGTAGATATCACGTAGAGGAGCGATGGTCCCGATAGTGCTGTAAACCGAATCCACAACAATGATCCCTGAACCGTGACGTGAAATCTGTTTTCTTAGGTGACTGGTGTTGTTATGCATGAACGGATGAATTTGTGCTCCGGCAATACGTGCGCCTTCCCACAAAGACATATGTGCAAAGAAATCAATGTACACAGGTATGTTCGGTGCACAAATAGTCTGCAATAAACCGACATTCGCAGCCCAACCAGATTGAGAAAGTAGACAACTAGGCATACCAACGAAACTGGCTAGTTGCGTTTCAAATACAGGTTTCGATTCATCGTCTTGTAAGAAAATCGCGGACATCACGACGTTGTCATCGTGCTGGGAAATCGCATCACGATGCGCGTTTTGAATCTCCTTATTATGAGACAGTGCAAGGTAATCATTGCTTTGCAGGACAACGGCATTACACGGTGGGCGTTTACCAAGAACAAGGTGTTTTTTATTCTCATTCGGTTCGATTAGATCTTGAATATAAAAATCTAGGCGTTCCTCGATAAAGGAGGGAAGTGGTTTGCTTTGTATAGTTTCACTCATAATAAATCTCTTCTTCATATGGAAAAACGCCAGCGCTGACACTTATTCATATTGCGGATTTTGGGGAGAGTGTCACTAACCAGGTTGCATAAGTTTGCAGACCCTTGCAAACTCGACATTTGAGGGTTGGATGGTGGCTGTAACTCTATAGGGGCCCGGGGTCTAAACTAGTTTGTGCTTAAAGTTTATACGGCGATTTTGCGGTGTTTTTTCGTGCTTCATATCTGGGATTTTGGATGAGGAATATAAAGTTTGAAAAGTGAAAAAAATGGGCGCATTAGATAACAAAAAAGGCGCGAAAATCGCGCCTTGAAACATGAGTAGATAAGAGACAAGCTTATCGCTTATTACGTAAATAGCGCTTACGACGCTCTTCTTTACGCTTCGCTTTTTCTTCTTCTTTACGGGCGGTCTCAATCTCGACTTCAATCAGCTCTTGAGTGATCATTTCTGGGCGTTCTAATGTAATTTGGCCCAAAGTGCCTTGGCGAAGTTCGTGTAATAAGATCTCTGATACTTTGTGCAAGTCAACACGTCCACCTGCACGTAGTGCACCGCGGCGACGACCAATTTCTTCCATGATCTCGATATCTGATTCTGGAAGCTCTTCAATTTGATAACGCTCTTTAAGCTTGTCTGCATAATGAGCTGCTAGGTATTCAATGGTATAGAATGCGACTTCGTCATATTCCATCGCTGTATCTTTTACCGCGCCAGTAGCCGCAAGGCGGAAGCCACTGTGTGGATTTTCCACTTTTGGCCATAAAATTCCTGGAGTATCAGATAATACGATGCCATTTTGCAGGTTGATACGTTGTTGACGACGTGTAACCGCGGGTTGGTTACCTGTTACAGCGATTGTTCGACCTGCGAGGGTGTTAATGATCGTCGACTTTCCAACGTTTGGGATGCCCATGATCATGGTGCGAATGTTTTTACCAATCTCTTCTCGGTGTGGGGCAAGTTTGCGGCAAAGCTCCATGATTCGATGCACTTCTTGTGGTTCAGAAGTCGTGATCGCCATTGCTTTTACATGTTGCTCTTGCTCCAAGTGCTCAATCCACAGTTGAGTTAACTCTGGATCGGCCAAATCACGTTTGTTCAAAACTTTAACGACAGGTTTGTCACCACGGATTTGAGAAATCAAAGGGTTTTCACTACTGAAAGGAATACGAGCATCCAGTACTTCGATGATCACATCCACTTGAGGGATTGCTTCTTCGATCTCTTTACGTGCTTTGTGCATGTGGCCAGGAAACCACTGGATTGAGTTATTAACCATTTGAATTTAATACCTTAATTTTTCTAATGCTCCAGCGGTTGTAAAAGTAGCAATGTGAGTCTTGAGTAATACAATACTAGAACGCATTTTCTAAAACTGTGTTTACTTCAAGCTGCTCGAAACCGCGGAGTTGAGCTTTCTTTCATGTTAATACGCCAGTTTATCATGGAATGATGATGAATCATTCAAGATGAAAGTAAAAAGCTATGGCGTGCAAACCTAAAAGCACACATCTCTTATATATACCGACTCGCAGTGAATATCCGTCTGGGTGAGAGACCGAACGCAAACGCTGTGTAGTCAAAGGTGGATTGTGTTGTCAGATTGTTCTGACGGATTTTGGTTTTTTGATTTTATATCAAAGCTTTATTTTTATTTCGCTATTGAGCGAAGTTTGACTTTTATCTGACAAAAACTAGTCTGAGCTTCCATTCAGAGGAAGCAGTCATGCTCAGTATTCTTAGAAGTATTACGGTATCGTCCGTCGCCTTAATTTTTTTAGCGAGTTCTTTTTGCTCAACTGCCAAACAGAGTCCTAAACCGAAGGTCATCGTTGGTGTTATTGCGCAAGACGAAGCTAAAGACTCGTTTGACGGTAGCGTTGGTCCTTCGTACGGAATTAGTCTTGAGTATTTGTCTAACATTACTAAAGCTTTGGATTATGAGTTAGAACTTCGGACTTACAAGCATATTCCGTCTTTACTTGCGGATGTCGAAAGCAAGAAGATTGATGGTGCGGTTGGATTTAGTAAAACAGCAGCAAGAGAAAAGCGTTTCTTGTTTTCGATGCCTTTCTTTTCGAGCACTATCGCTGTTTGGTATCGGAATGCCACTTACCGAGATAGTGATGCGCGTGATCTTAAATGGGTGTGTGTTGAGGGCAGTGTGTATTGTGACAACCTCACTGAACGCGGTATCGATAAGATACATTACGTTAAAACACGTTTAGAGGCGTTTAATGAAGTTAAGCGAGGTAAAGCGAACGCGCTGATTTACACTTATGTTGGTATTACCCAATATTTGGATTTGAATGACATTGTAAAAGGGGTTGTCGATATTCCCAGTTGGTTGAAAAACGAAGAGGTGAGTTTTATCGCTTCGTTGGACAAACAGAGTCTGATCGATGACATCAACAAAATCCTTCAGTGGGAGCAAAATGGAAAAAACATTCGCTCCGTCGCCTCGAAAAATCCTTACCATATCAGTGATAAGTTATTGGTAGATTACCGACGTAATCATCAAAACAAACTAGTGATAACTTACAGCAGCAGTGACGAAGCTTATCCGTTTCTCTACCGAGATTCGCAAACGGGCGAGTTAGATGGCTTCTTTCCAGATTTTGTCGACTTATTGCAGTCTCGTACTGGCTTGAGCTTTAAGTATGTGAAGCCGACGTCGAGCCTTTCTAACGGATTAACGGCATTTGATGCCGATATAGTCCCCATCTCTTATGTGGGTGAGCTACCTAAGTCAGATTGGTTGTTCACTAAACCATTCATGCACAGTAATTACGTGGCTATCCAAACGGAGCAGAGCAAGCGCGATAAATCTGCACTGAAAGAAGCGGGTATTCTGCTCACTTTGAAAAAGCAAGGGTTAGTTCATTTGGGCACTTGGCAACAAGGCCAAGTTGATCATTATGATGATTTGAAAAAGCTGCTTACCGATTTGAAATCGGGCGTTTTGGATGTGGCTTACATTCCTGACGACATCGTTCACAACATGATTGCACAAGATCAAGTCGATGGCTTGGTGATCAATGCGGAGGAGGTTTTGACGTTCTCTAATGCATTTGCGGTTGCAAACCACAATACACAACTTCAACACATGTTGAACAGCATCATCGAAACCATTGATTCTAACGAGATCGAAAAACTGCTGCGTTCTCACCGAAGCTTCAAACTGACTTATGGCTATGACGCGGAGCAGATCGCTACATTTGTTGTTGCTGGTTCATTCATATTCTGTCTCATGTTAATTGCGGCGTATTTCATCTTATCTCACATGCGACTTAAAGTGAGGTTAGCCGAATTTAATGCTGACAATGAGGAAGCGGAAAAGCAATGGCTGATGGACATCATCAAAGAGATCAATAGCTTGGTTTTTATCCATAGTGAAAATAACCATATGGAGATGAGCAATTGTGCCAACTACAACAGTAAACAGTGCCAACAATGTAAGTTGAAAAGTGATTCTGCGCACGCTCCTCTGGTGAATAATTTTGATGAACTAACCACTGTTATTGCTGGAAAGCGTATTTCAGAAGAGGTTGCCTCGTCGGGCTGTGAACTTGATATTAAACATGTATATCGAGAACGCAAAGTCATCGCTTCTCCTAGCGGTAAGAACAAGTTTGTACTGACTGTTATTCAAGATATTACCCAGCAAAAAGAACGTGAGCAGGCGTTAATCGATGCGCAAAAAGAAGCGCAAACCGCGGTACGTGCGCGCGAAAACTTTTTGGCAACCATGAGTCACGAATTAAGAACGCCATTGTCGGCAGCACACGGCATCCTCGATTTGCTAAATCGCCAAGTGACGGCAGATTCAAATCGCGAGTTAATTGCCCAAGCCATACGCTCGCTCAATCATTTGAATACGCTAGTAGACGAAGTACTGGATTATTCAAAGTTAGAGGCAGGGCACTTAACCGTCGCCCCAGTTAAGACCGACTTGCTTAAAACCTTGTGCGATGTGTTTCGAAGCTTTGAACCACGAGCGCTTGCGAAAGGTTTGGATTACAAAGTGACAATCAAACCATTTTCGAATGCTTTCATTGAAATCGACGCGCTGCGATTGGTGCAAATTACCACCAATCTGCTCTCCAATGCGGTGAAATTCACTGCCGAAGGAGAGGTTGGAATCAGTGTCATTCTTCATGAAAAGCAGCTTATTTTGAAAGTGGCGGATTCAGGTATCGGCATGACGGATGACCAACTCGAAGGCATTCTCAATCCTTTTGTTCAAGCGGATGACACTATTACGCGTAAATATGGCGGTACTGGATTGGGGCTGAGCATTGTTGACCGATTGATCGACTGCATGGGCGGCGTGCTCTACATCGATTCACAATTTGGCTTGGGCACGACGATTACTGTCAGACTGCCAATTGAGCATTGCGACTCTGAGCCAGACGTTTGTTTGAACTGGACGTATAGCGAGAGCTTACCACTTAATATTCGCCAGTGGTGTGACGCGTGGAAAATGCGTCCAGCGACGTTAAAAACAATGGTGGCGAACCTTCACCCTATACACGACAGCGATGCCAGTTTTAATGGCCTAATGCTGCGTGACGAACAAAGGGTACTTGGCAGTCTTACGCTAAGAGAGATTCAATATCCAGATACATTGTTCAATTTGCTCAGCCAAACGCAGCAAGAAACCAAGCTTAGTGACGTAAATCAAGAAGTGGTTTCTTGGGTTCTCGGCACGGTACTGGTCGCAGAAGATAATCCCATTAACCAAAGTGTGATAGCAATGCAGCTTCATGAACTTGGAATCGAACCTGTCATTGTGAATAACGGCCGCGAAGCATGGGAATACATCAACCAAGATGAAAACGTTGTGTTGCTGCTGACCGATTTTCATATGCCAGAAATGGATGGCTATGAGCTTGTTAGGCACGTGAAAAACTCCGAGTTTAAAGCAATTCCAATCATCGGTGTGACAGCAGAAGATGCTCGTCTTGCCATTGAACGTACACAGGATATCGGCATTGATGATGTGCTCTACAAGCCCTATGACCTTAATCAATTAAAAACCGTTTTGATTCCATTTATTGGCGAAAAAGAGAGGGGTAGGCTGCCCGGCTGGATTAAACGGTTCAAAGCACAGGACGCAAAAGAGATTGCGCGCGTGTTTAGTCAATCAATGTCTACAGATATAAAAAACTTAAACGCCGCATCGACTGAGCGAGACAAAAAACGGGTCATTCATGGCATCAAAGGAGCGGTTGGGGCGATAGGGGTAAGCATGCTGACTGAGCTTTGTATTGAGGCAGAACGAGTTACTGCTGCGGAGTTTGACAGGCGAACAGCGGAGCTAATTTTACGAATCGAGCAGGAGATCGAAAACATAAACTATTGGGTAGAGACAAATGAATACACAATTTAATGTGATGGTGATTGATGACCATCCGCTACAAACCACAATACTTACGCAAATATTGGATCGCTATTGCGCGCAAGTCATCCCTTTTAACTGTGTGGATGCCGCTATTCAGAGTGTGCAGGAACAATATTTTGACGTGATTTTTTGTGATATCCAAATGCCCGGAAAAGACGGCATCGATATGATGGAAATGCTCGATAAAGTCCAGTACCAGGGGCAAGTTGTACTGGTCAGTGCAATGGAATTGACCATTATTTCTGCGGTAAGAGCCATGTGCGAGGGATTTAGTTTTGAAGTATTAGGGAAGCTGCCTAAGCCATACGATGAAAATGAAGTCGTTGATTTGTTGGGTAAAATAAAAGATGAAAAAGCGAAACAAGTCAGCTTTGCGCAACCTATTGAAGTGGAAGATCAAGAATTCCTGTTTGCTCTGGCTGAAGGGCGCGTGAAAAATTATTACCAGCCTTTAGTCGATGTGCAAAGTGGGGAAGTGCTTGGGTATGAAGCGCTCGCGCGTTGGAATCATCCTATTTATGGTGTGTTACCCCCTCATTATTTTTTGCCAATTGTAGAGCGTTGCCGCCTTTCTGGAGAGTTGTTTCAAGCTGTATTGAGTAATGTTATCTATGACATGAAACACCGCGGATTGACGCAAAACGTATCCATCAATGTAGACCATGAAAATTTAGAAGATACGGCGTTCTCTCATTACTTTTTACAGCAATGTTTAGAGAGCGAGATTGACCCATCACAAATCACCATTGAAATTACAGAGCGAGATACATTTCAGACTAGCGCGTCCCTGTACAAGAATTTACTCAAGTTGAGGATGAACGGTGTCACTGTCTCAATAGATGATTTTGGCACGGGGTCATCGACGTTTGAAAAACTGGCTCAACTGCCATTCAACGAGTTAAAAATCGATCGTTCGTTTGTACAAGGTGTCGAATGCGACATCAAAAAACGCAACATCGTTGTTGCTATTTGCGCGTTAGCGAAAAGTTTGAATATACGACTGGTCGCGGAAGGTATTGAAGACGAAGTCACACTGCAAGCGATACGTGAGTATGGGATTGATCTTTGCCAAGGCTTCTACATTGATAAACCCATGCCACTAGAAGCCATAACCATACTAAATGAAAGATATGAATAAATTGAATTACTTGATCTTTGACGATCATCCTCTCGTTTGTGTTGCAATCAAGTCGTTGTTGGAAGAGTTAGGGAAAACAAATGGGGTATTTACTGCAACATCAGCGAAGATGGCATTACAAATATTGAAAAAGGAAGAAATTCAACTGTTGATCTTAGATGTGAACTTGGCAGATTGCGATGGGTTTGATTTCTACAAACGTATCAAATCCCATGGTTATGAAGGCAAAGTCATTTTCTTCTCCGCTGAAACTAGCCAAATGTACAGCCAAATGGCTTTTCGTTCTGGCGCTGATGGCTATGTGTGTAAATCGGAAAATCACGACATTCTTAAAGACGCGATAGAAGCGGTAGAGAAGGGGTATACCTTCTTCAAATTTAAGCAAGTTGTTAACAGCGTTCGAGAAATGCCACAACTTTCAAGCAGAGAAAGTGCAGTAATGAAGTATTTACTACAAGGAAAGTCCAATAGAGAAATCGCTTCAGTGCTATCAATAAGTGACAAAACAGTCAGCACATACAAACGTCGTCTATTGGATAAATTTAACGTAAAGAACATTGTTGAGCTAACAAGAGTGGCGGGGGCGTAAGACCGCATCATGACACTTAAAAGTATCGCGTTGTCTCTTTTCATCGCAACATTACTATTCGTCACTTCTGTCACAATGATTGGTGCGGTGTTAATTTCTTATGAAGTAAAGCAGTTCAACACTTACGCGAATAATTTAGCCAAAATAAAACAAAAAGTAATTCTCATGGGGCTATTGACGGAAGCGCAGCTCGAGCAATACAAAGGCATGAGCGTGAGTGAAGTAGAAGCGCAAACAGAGCTGAGCTTTCAAGATGCGATTTACTCCCTGTCACCTTATGAAAAACTCAATTACGTTGAAGCTGTTGCACGGAAATCGCTTCATCAGGCTGAAGCGTATTTATCAAATGCGTTCAATCGACAAAATGCCGTTATGTATTTTCGTTCTTATACTGGAAACAAACTCATCTTAGAGAGACCGATTGAAGCGCTAGAGGGAGTGAAAGCCACATTTGATGTTGATTGGTGTAAAAGTAACTATTCTTGTGTGTTAGCCGCGTGGAAAGAGCAACTAACGGACCGGGTATTGTTTTCCCTACCATTTAAAACGACATACTCCGATGACATGGCGATAAGCATCATGAGTCCGGTTTACTTTCAAGGTGAGTTAGTGGGAGAGTTCTCGGAACAATTATACCTCTCGCCGCTTTATAATGATGGGAAAGCGGTGGATGTTCAAATAGCGAATGGGAACAAACAAATGGTGATTTATTTCGCTGGCTACCCCTTTCCATCATTCGCGTACACCCAATCATATGTCGCAGACAACAACAATCTTATCGTTTACATGTACCCATTCAGTAAAATTGTATTGGATTACGTGTTCTTGTTTATCATCTTCTTTTTCGTAACCTTAGCGTATTACAACAAAGCTTATGAATCTAAAGAGAGCAAACTTCGCCTCGCGAAAGCACTGACGAACGTGACGAAAGATGATTTAACGGGATTGTTTAACCGCAGAGTCTTTCAAGATAGCGAATTCAAACGTCGTTTGGAAACCGCGCCATATTCCGTCATTGCAATAGATGGCGATAGGATCAAGAGAATCAATGACCATTACGGTCACCATGTAGGGGACGAAGTTATTGGGATTATTGCTGATGCTATGTCTAAAGTGTTTCGAAATAGTGATTATCTAGTTCGAACTGGTGGTGATGAGTTTGTTGCGATTCTGCCAGGTTGCAGTATCAGCCAATCTTCAATATTGGCGAAGAAGCTTCGTAGTGTCGTTAAAGATAACCGACTAAAGACCTTGGATATCGAAGTTAGTGTGAGTACTGGTATCGCGGCGAATGAATTACACGAAACCCTTCAGGACGTTATTGTACGTGCAGATGAAGATCTCTATGAGATGAAAAAACACAGACAAAAGTCCCATTAAGCAGCGCTAGTATTGACTCAATGTTAAGTTACGGAACATAACCATGACATAACTGTTTGATTAATTTGACCAAACAGAATGAGTGGTCTTTTATATTAGAGCAGTCAACAAATAGTGATTGCTCTATTTATTCTCGACCTTACATTTGGTGTCGCACGTGAACAAAGATCTCGACTTAAACTTACTTAAAATACTTGTCTTACTGGATAAGCACCGTCAGCTCAAGCCCGTTGCGAAAGCGATGGGGAAGAGCGAAGCGTCAATTAGCAAATACCTTGCCCGATTGCGACTCCAGCTAAACGATGAATTGTTTATTCGGCATCCTCACCACATGGAACCGACGGACTATTTAAAACGTCAATTACCTAAAATTTCCGATGCACTCGAGAAGCTTGAAACTTGTCTAATTAGAGATGAGTTTGAACCGGAAAATTACGAAAAAGACATCACCATTTGTTTACCGCAAACCGCTCAATACTCATTTGGGCATTTACTTGCAATGGATTTAATGGCGCTGTTTCCCAAGGCGCACATTTCGATAGCAACGATTACAGAGTATACGATAGAAGAGATAATCCTAGGCAAAGTGGATGCGCAGTTACATTACTTCAACGAGGATGTTCCGAAATCTGTTTATCAGAAGTTCATCGGCTATGCGCCTGCTGTGGTAGTTGTCCCTGAAGAGCTGGGAATTGCCACCCTGGAAGAAGCGGCCAAACTTCCCTTTATCATGTTAGAGATTATCGGTTGGAAAGAGAAAGAGCAGCTCGTTAAGCGTGCAATGGAAAGCCACGGTATGGTCATCAACCGTATTGCGGCTCTAGACAACGTAAGCAGCGTATTGAAGCTAATTAAGCAAAAAAGCGCCGCAACCGTGTTACTTGAATATCAGGCGCCAATTGATGGATATAAATTTATAAGAGTGCCAGAGCATTTTTACCCAGATGGCTGGCCAAAAGTGGTTGTACAGGTGAAGCAAAGCTTAAGACATGATGCAATGCACCAGTTGTTAATCGGTGCTATTGCAAAATACATGAGCGCTTAGCGGCAAAACTCAATGTTTTCTGACTGAGGAATAGTATGCAGAAGTTCAATCAACGTGTCCGCATGGTACTTTTTCAGAATACGCGTTTTGTAGGTGCTGATTGTTTTAGCGCTGAGTGAAAGTTGTTCAGAAATCTTCTTATTTGAGTAGCCTTGTACAAGATAATGGAACACCATGGCTTCGCGATTTGAAAGTGTTACGTTACCCGACGATGGTGTGTGAGTCGACTTAAACATTGAGTAACCGCGTGAAACACTCACGATTGCGTCAATAATGGTCTCTCTTGTTTCATGTTTGTTTAAGAAGCCATTTGCGCCCATTTCGTACGCTGCTTTAGAAAGACTCGAGTAGTCGCGTGAAGAAACAAATAACAGTCGGCCACGATATCCCGTCGCTAAAATGTTTTTGGCTAAACGCATACCATCGCGGTCGCCAAGCACTACGTCTAGAATAATCAAATCAATCTTTTGGCCTCGAACAAGATCCATCACTTCCGCACTGTCAGTGGTTTGAATCACTTCAGCTGCGTTGATTACAGATTCAACTAGAGAAGCAAGTGCTTCGCTATACAATGGTTGAGCGTCGATAATAAGAACATTATTCAAAGTTAACCTCACCTAATACATCAACTAGTGTGCTGTCAGGCGACAGCGCAATTGGATGAATAGGATTGTAGGAAAAACCTTGCTAAGATGAAGGAAAATGACTCTTTCCAAAAGTGAAAATCAGTGTCTTGATTATGGGAATAACGATGTCAGGTATTGAAATACCTAGTGATAGGATGATTGCTTAAAACTTACGCTGACAGAAAACTAACAAACTGAAAGTGTTCTTTCAGTGTTCTATGCCTTCAGATTTTCTTGCGATGCCTCTAGCGCTTCGATTTAAACTCGTGTGT
This sequence comes from Vibrio sp. 1580, assembly GCF_033340055.1. Lineage (NCBI taxonomy): Bacteria > Pseudomonadati > Pseudomonadota > Gammaproteobacteria > Vibrionales > Vibrionaceae > Vibrio > Vibrio sp. 1580. The sequence continues at coordinate 39,229 of NZ_JAWOVT010000008.1, read as the reverse complement.
TCACAAGCGCAGTTTTATACCATGCCACTTGAAGAGAGCTTGTTCTACACCAGGCATGAGCACAGTAGCCAACTTTGCACTGATATCTGTTGGATAGGTTTGGCTATTGACGCTGAACATCACTTCAAATTATTTCTAAACTTTTCATTGACTCGGTCGCTAAAAGTGGAGGTGTTAATTCGCACTTTGGCCACTCATAATGTCGTGTTCAAAAATGAGACAATTTTACATGGTTTGGTATGGAAATGTGCGTTAGCCGTCCTTTTGATGGTTTACAAATTTTGTTGTAACGACTAAAAAGGACTTTTGGATTTTTAGCCAGAGAATGGCTTCTCATGGCGTTTGCATCAAACTTTTTCTGATGCGTATTTTTGGTTGGATAATTGGCTTTATGAGTAACGTAACCAGCACCATTTTGACAGAAAGTGGTACCAATGAGCTTGAAATCATCGAGTTTCATTTAGAAAAAACATTGCCAGATGGCAGCACAAAAACTTGTTATTACGGCATTAACGTTGCGAAAGTACGAGAAGTGATTCGCGTGCCAGAAACAACCGATTATCCAAACGCACAACCTCATATGATTGGTGTGTTCTCATCCAGAGATGTACTGACGCCTTTAGTGGATTTAGCTGGTTGGTTAGGTGTGCCAACACGACAAGATCTGGAGCGCAAGTTTGTAATCGTTACGGATTTCAACAAAATGACCAATGGCTTCTTAATTGACAGCATTTCGCGTATTCATCGTATCTCTTGGAATGATGTGGAATCACCAAGTCAGTTTTTGGAAGCGGGCGAACAAGATTGTGTAGTAGCCGTTGTCCGTAAAGAAGGCAACCTGATCATGATTCTCGACTTTGAAAAAATCATCGCAGACATCAACCCAGAACTGAGTATGGAAAAATACGATGTGAAAGGGGACAAGTCGGTGGATCTCAACCAGAGAATGGTCGGTAAGCGTAATGCTAAAACGATCATGGTGGTGGATGACTCAGCATTTATTCGCTCTTTGATCCAAGATACATTAGCTTCTTCAGGCTACAATGTGATCACATGTAAAGACGGTGGTGAGGCGCATGAGAAGTTGATGAGCTTGATCGAGGTTGCGAAAGAAGAAAACTTGCCAGTTAAAGAGCTATTAGATGCGGTGGTTACGGACGTAGAAATGCCTCGAATGGATGGTATGCACTTAGTGAAGAGACTACGCGATACCGAAGCGTTTCATGAAATGCCGATCATTATGTTCTCGTCATTGATGAGTGAGGATAACCGAGCGAAAGCACTATCTCTTGGCGCAAATGATACGATTACCAAGCCAGAGATTGGCCGCATGGTGAATATGATGGATAAATACGTGTTTAACTTTGCGTAAAAAACCGATCAGATGAAACAAATAAGGCTGCCGATTGGCAGCCTTATTTTTATTGAGGGCAGGGAAGAATATCTAAGGTGTAACTCTCGTTTGGAGTCTGCGGTGGCCCATATAAAATTCCGCATTGTGTAAGGCTAGCTCTTTTTTCGTCGGCTGCAGCAATGACCATTTCGCGAGTTGTTGAACCAGCCGGGTGATGAAATGTTTTCCAATCCGAGTCTTCTTCGTTCAGTCCTTGCACGAGTAACTTCATCGATTCGCTATCAGAATCAGGATATCCATATAAAAAAACACAGCGCTTTGAACCACCAATATTACAGCCGTCAAATGGTAAATCTGCCATTAAAGCACTGTCTACGAAGTTTGAAACGTAAGGCTTGCTTTCCAATCCCGCAATCGCCATTTTCCCATAACCGACGCCTAATGCTGACGCAATAGCGCCTTTCATTCCTTCCAAACGTGCTTCACGTGCATCGCTTTGAAGGTTTAAAAAGCGTGGCGCGGCAGTGACAGCAAGAATACCGAGCACGACAATAACTACGACTAACTCTATTAGAGTAAATCCCGTTTGTTTTTTCATATTATTTTCACAGCAAGTTAAAGGTAGAAAAACACTGACCGTACACTTGTTTATTGTGTAAATAAGTACGGTAATGATAAATCGATCAGTAGTATAAAGAGGTGAGTTGTAAAGTGCTATACCGACGCCGCACTAATTGACTGAATCCATTAAATGCAATGGAGAATTCACGGGTCTAATTCTGCTAGATTTTAAGAGGTCATTAATTCCGCTGAAGAAATGCTGCGTGAACAGGCGAGCATGAATCCTCTTCGATGTAAGCAAACATGTACATCAGCGGAATGAAATACAAAATGCAAATGAGGGCGAACCGCACAAATGGATTGTCTTTTTATTCACTTTGATGAATGCTACGCGGAATTCATATCGCAGTATGCCTGAGGTATTCATCATGCGAATGTGCTTTGGTTTTGTGTTTATTTTTCAAATATAAGAATAATCTAAATGGAATTCGATTCGATAAACTTCCTTGCAATAGGTTTGATATTTCTTGGCTCTTATGTCCAGACCGCAATCGGTTTTGGCTTGGCTATTGTTGCCGCACCTTTACTGATTCTTTGGGCGCCAGAATATGTTCCTGCGCCAATCTGTTTAGTCGCGTTATTTATTTCGTTGATGAATGCGATGAAGCACCGCAGTAGTGTTGAAATCGGCGGCTTAAAGATGGCGTTGATTGGGCGAGTGCCGGGATCAATTGCTGGTGGCTTGCTACTCTTTTTTGTATCTACACAAACTCTCACGCTTTGGATTGGTTTGTTGGTGCTGTTTGCAGTCTTGGTGAGTGTTTTACCGTTTCGGGTTGAGCCTACGCCTTCGCGTATGACATGTGCTGGTTTCTTTTCTGGGTTGTTTGGTACCAGTTCTGCGATTGGAGGCCCTCCGATGGCGTTATTGTTGCAGCATCAAGAAGCAAATCAGTTACGCGGCAACTTATCGGCTTTTTTTGTTTTCAGTTCGATTATTTCACTAATAGTACAAATCCCAGTGGGCTTCTTCACATTGCATCATTTGGTCATTACTATTCCTCTATTACCTGCTGCGGCGCTTGGTTACTGGCTAGCAATGAAAACTACCCAGTCGTTACCAAAAGAAAAGATTCGGTTTGGGGCACTTGTGTTGTGTTTTGTGAGTGGCTTTACCGCCGTCGTACAAGCGTTGAGCCAATAATGCCATCTGCATCATAAAGTCACTGCGGGATTGCATTCCTTTTTATGTATGGCGGACTTGTTTACTTACGCCAAATTTGGTCGTTTAGATGGGCGATAGTTTTATGAATAACACTCGTTATGGCACTTTTATGGCAGCATTCTCCTTTGTGATCTGGGGATTGCTACCAATTTATTATCGTTATTTACCAAATGCTTCTATGGATGAGTTGCTAGCATGGCGAATCATTGGGTCTGTACCTGTCGGGTTTCTAATTGTACTTGGGATAACCCGTCGAGGGTTGAATTGGAAAGAAATCTGGCTTGATAAAAAATCCTTGTGGTACACGTTTGTGGCGAGCAGTTTGATGTGTATTTCTTGGAGTGCGTTCACTTGGGCTTTGACCCATCATCGGGTCATTGATGCCAGCTTAGGCTTCTTTATTGGGCCATTAGTATCTGTTGCACTAGGCGTATTTATTCTTGGGGATAAGCTCTCAAAAGGCAAACTTATTGCAATCGTGCTGGCAACAATTGGTGTTATGTATCAAGTGATTCACTATGGTCAGCTGCCCGTTATCGCACTAACGATGGGGTTGTTCTTTGCTTTGTATGGGCTTTACAAGAAGAAGATAAATTATGACTGGAGTACAACCTTGTTTGTTGAGGCGTTGTTACTGACTCCAGTTGCACTCGCATATTTGCTCTATAAACAATGGGCAACTGGTGAACTGGCTTCGGGCACAGATACCAAAACATTGCTTTTGTATTTTGGCAGTGCACCTATCACACTTTTACCACTTGTATTTTATTCTATCGCAATACGTATAACTAATTTATCAACCGTCGGTCTAATGCAATACATCGAGCCAAGCTTGCAGTTTGTGTTGGCAGTTATGTTTTTTGGCGAGTTGTTTGACGAAGTGAAAGCGGTGACCTTTGCATTTATTTGGGTAGGGCTGTTGTTCACCATTTTTGAAAGTATTATCAAAGGGCATCGGCGCAAAAAGCTGGTCAAACACCCCTTATAGTGGTTTCAATATTCTCACATATTAGCTTCTTTATTCTTATGCCCTCCATTCGAGGGCATTTTTAATGTCATGAAGCATTGGCTTTCGTTTTTTGCCTGAATAGAAATCATAACTTGAGATTATTTTACGCATTATCATAATGATACCGCTATAGTTATAGCCAAGTGACACGCTTATATAAGTGAAAACCAGATCAAGAAGGACGACATATGATCACTGCTCTGTATGCCAACATTCTCGCAATACTCATTATTTGGTTGGCTGTTCAAGTAATTAAGCAACGTCGCTTAAATCAAATTGCTTATGCCGATGGTGGGGTAGAGGCTCTACAAATTGCTCGTAGTGCCCAGAGTAATGCGACAGAATATATCCCCATCACCCTGATTTTAATGGCACTTTTAGAATTCAATAGTGCTTACCCAACATGGATACATCTCATCGGTGTTATTTTTGTAATTGGTCGAGTTATTCATGCTAAAGGCATATTGAAAAAAGACTTGAAAAAGCGCATTAGAGGGATGCAGGTGACATTTCTGGTGATACTTTCATTGGTTGTGTTAAATATGATTTACCTGCCATACGATAAGTTATGGTAAGTCTGCGACGTTATATTCCATCGCCTTGGGTACTCGTTCTGATTGGATTAGTACTGAATATTGGCGCGATCATCGTTACTAGCTTAGTCCTTGATAAGTTGGGTAAACAGCACTCGCAGCTCGCAGAGCAAACAGCAGAAAACTTGTATTCCATCCAACTCGCATGGAACAGTGTGGAAACCCTAGAAAGAAAAAGAGAAGCTTTACTGCTGCATGTGCACATAAGTCAGAGCGTAGCGATACCTTTAGAGCTAGAAGAGGTATTAGCAGGGCATTTATCTTCCTGGGTTCTCAACGAGTCGGATGAAATAAAAATTGATCAACTTCCTCAACTGATGTCAAAGATAAATCAGGCACAAGCTTCGTATAGAGACCGCATCGATAATTACTACATTGAGAATGTAGAGCTCAATGAGGTAATGGCAAAGCAGGATGAAAAGATCGCTTGGTACAAGAATATCGGACTCTTCTTACAAGTATTCGGACTTGCGTTAATCCTTGCACGCGACTTAGCTAGGAAGCAATAAAAGCAAGAGCTAAAGATCAGGTTTATTGCGAAATGCCAATGGTAGTTTGCAAATTGCAATTTATTCTGTGAGCAAACAGTAGCTATTGGTTAAGTTTTAATGAAAGTGATTAAATAACAACCTGTTTTTGTGCACTGAAAAGTTGGCACGTCTCATGCTTTAGTATGAGTGACCCTTTCTAAGCCGAGGGTCACCTAGCCAACTGACGTTGTTAGTGAACCATCTTGTTCACAAATATATACAGCCAATCACGACTCCTTGTGGTTGGCTTTTTTTTTATGCAGTCTAGAACTGTGCTTTAATCCAGATCATGCGATGGTCGGAAGATACATCCTTACCATCACCATACTTACCGATACGTGCATCGTTAAATAGTTTACGGCCTTCTTCATAAGACGCTGACCAGTACACACCAGAGTCTATTACATTCAAATTTGCTGAAGGCAAGGCATAGTCTACCCCTAAGCCAAACGTTGAAGTGATGCGATTCGGATATGGGTGAGTTGAACTGCGGTCAACAGCGTGTTCAGCTGCACCAAAGCTTGTTGGGTAAAGCTCACCATTCATCACGGTTTGGTTAACTAATGGATCGTTATGCAGCTTCTGCATTACAGAGCTAATGCCGTCACCAGCCACTGGATCAAGGTTTTGATCACCCATCATTACGAATTTAGCGCCGTTCGTTAAGCCACCTGTTTTACCCGCATCGTCGTAAAAATAGTCTTTGCCTTGAATGTAATGATGCCAAAACTCCACTTCTGCTGCGTTTTGCGCTTTGTTTTTACCGGTGTCGAATACTGGTGGAGTAGGATGAGACATCAACAAGTGTACAACTTCCTCGCCATTGCGAGTTGGAATGATGATTGGCGCGTCGACGTGATTTTTCGAAGATAGACGCACTTGATCCCACTCTTCCGCTGAGTACCATTCATCACCACACTTCATGCCGTCTGGAATCTTTTGCGAACCGTCACAGATAGTAATGGTTGGAATTGTCGCACCTTCCATATCTTTCCATTTAAATGCTTGGAATGTACGTGTGTTTGCTGTGTCAATTTTATACTTAGACATAAGGGCAAATGCATATTGACCATGGTACATGCCAAAGCCCCATGCATCACCTGGCATTTGACCTGCGGTTCCGTTGTTGTCGAGATCAAACTCACTCAACAACCCTGTATTAGTTGAATAAGATTCAGCATAAGGGTATTCAATAGGCTCAAGGTTTGCTTCACCGCCCGCGCCATCGATACTTTGCGCGACAGACAAGTAGTTCTTCTGGAATCCTTCAATGGCTGCTTTGTTTTCGCCTGTTCCGTCGTTGTTGTATTCCGCCATCATAAGAACATCAGGACGATTCTTTTGAATGATTGCTGCAACGTTACGAATTTGAATGACTTTTTCCGCAGTGGTTTTGTCTTCGGCTGCGATTGAACCGTCTAAATAAGAGGTGACCAACGCAGCTTGCTGCGTTGGTTCAATTTGCATTTCATCTACCAAAGTTTCGAAGGTAGCGCGGTCAAAAGAGAGGTTGTAAGTCGCTATTTTTACTTCTTTAGGCTGAACATTGACGTATTCAGTATCGTCATTACATCCAGATAGTAGAGCGGCGCCAACAAGGACAGCGATAGAGGTTTTGATTGCTTTCATGGGTACGTCATACCTTATAATTAATTCGGCTGAATATTAAAGTCATCAGTCATTGTTTTAAGCGATATTAGTCACACAAACGTTTTCATATTTACATGTTCAATTAGTTTTTGTGTGATTTGTGCAATAAATGCAACACTTTCAACACCAGAAGGTTATATGTAAATTGTTAAAAAACGGTGTCGTTATTGATGCGAAATAGAGAGTCCGCCACCGTTAAAAAGAAAAGCGTAGAATTTAAGCGTGCATGAGATGTTTGAGTTGTATGCTTATCGCCGTGTTTTATTTTTTATGTTTAGATTTCCGTATATAATAAGCAGTCAATCAGAAGTGAGGACGACCTCACCGCTCTATCTTTTCTCGGGGACGACCCCATCTCGTTGGGAAATGTGACATGGCTTGGGGAATTCTCTTCATTGCGGGCTTGTGTGAAATCGCATGGGCTGTCGGTCTTAAATATTCACAAGGGTTTACCAAATTCGGTGCTTCGGCATTCACTATTGTCTTTATGTTATTGAGCTTTTGGTTGCTTGGCATTGCGTTAAGAACCTTGCCTTTAGGCATTGCTTATGGAGTATGGGTAGGGATTGGCGCAATAGGCACGGCAGTCGTGAGTATTTATCTGTTCAATGAGCCAGCAACACTTATCAAAGCCTTAAGCTTGCTAATGATTGTCGCTGGTATCGCAGGGTTAAAAATATCAGCTTAACGTTAGGCTAAACACAAAACAGCCAGAGTCACTCTGGCTGTTTTTCTAAATGTCGTGTTTACGGTTCTGGCGAGGTATATCAAGCGTTGCGCTTAATAAAAGGTAACCGTAAGTGATGACCAAACGCATTAATTAATGCGCCTGTAACAATCAGACCGCCACCGACGTACGTCCAAATGATCGGAACCTCGCCAAAGAAAATGATGCCTAACAACACAGAAAATACGATCTGGATATACGAATAAGCGGAGGCTTTACCCGCTTGTTGAGTTTGCATCGCTTTGGTTAACCCCAATTGCCCAATTTGGGTAAAGACACCAACTAGAACCAACATGAAAGTCAGATATAGATCGGGCATTACAAAATCGTCGCCAATCAGTAAGAGTGAAGCGGGGAGAGCAACCAACGGGAAATAGAAAATGATCACTGAGCTGTCTTCTGTCTGACTCAGTTTTCTGACAATGACGTAGGCAATTGAGCTACCAAATGCGCCTAAGATCGCAATCATGACGCTAAACATTGGTAAAGCGCTATCTGAGCCTTGCCCAGTTTCTGGGCTTACCATGATATAGATGCCGAGTAAGCACAACGCAATACAAAGGAAAGTTGACGGCTGGATGCGCTCTTTCAAGAAAAATACGGCGAGTAGTGCAGTAAATACCGGATGAATATACTGGAATATCGTCGCTTCTGCCAAAGGTAAGGTGGTCACTGAATAATATACACACATCAGAGCCATCGTGCCCACAGCACCGCGTGCAAATAGTAATGGCTTATTATTGCCCCATACAGAAATTCGTTTTCGCTTTACATCGAAATAACTAATGATAAGTGAAACGAGCGCTCTTGCTGCAACGATTTCAAAAACGGGGATACCGTAGTTGCCGACGTGCTTTACTGTAGCCGACATCAGAGCAAAGCCGAACGCGGAAAGCACCATAAAGCGCACACCGATGGGAATCATAGTGTTGAATGAATTGGACATTTTACTGCTCATTTGTTGCGACAGATCTCACTTTAGCATACTTAGTTAGCGATTAAATCCTCTCAACTCAAACACTTCTGTCGGCAAGATGAATAAACAGTAGAATACGTAGCAATTAATCTGCCTCTCTTCAGCGTAACAATAAAAACTCGATATTTAAGGAGCTTACATGATCCCGATAAAAGCAACGCATGTTTCAGGCGTTGTCATTTCAAAAATTGATGGCATAGAAAAAATGCTGTTACTCAAACGCGTAAAAGGTGGCTATTGGTGCCATGTTGCAGGTGGTATCGAAGCGGGTGAAGCCGGGTGGCAAACCATTTTAAGAGAGTTAAAAGAAGAGACACTAATTGACCAAGTTGAGTTACATACAGCAGACTTTCTAGAGCAGTTCTACGAAGCAAAAAATAACCGTATCATGGTTATCCCATGTTTTGTGCTATTTTGTCCGCCTAACCAATCAGTTGTTCTTAACGAAGAGCATACAGAGTATCGCTGGTGTACGATTGAAGAAGCTAAGCAGCTGGCTCCGTTTGCCAATCAGCATCACCTCTATGAACATGTATGGAAGCATTATGTAGATGTGGCATCACTAACGCCATTTACGCTGATCGATCAAAAGGGCTAAATGAACGGCAACGGCTTTGATTAGTTTTTATAGAGAGGTTTGTTCTCATAAAATGAAGCGTTAGGATTTGCGCTGAGCGTTCACAATAAAAAGGAATAACATCTATGGATGAAGTCACATGCCAAGAGACGTATCAAGGAAATCACTTACAGAAGCGTTTTTCCGTCTCGCAAAGGATCTCAATTGAGCCCCTTAATACGAAACACGCGTCCGCTTTACTAGAGGTTGTGAACACTCACCGAGAGAGCCTTGAGGGCTATCTACCTTGGACGGATTCTGTCACGAATCATCGAGAGGCCGTGAACTACATTTCCCAGCGAGTGAACAGTAACGCGCTGGATTCCCACTGGTGTGCAATTTATTTTGATGAGCAGCTTACGGGTGTTATTGGCATTAAAGGTGTGGATTCACATACACGTGTTACTGAAATTGGCTACTGGCTTGCTAACAATGGGCGAGGCCATCGTGTGATTGATCAAGTACTCGCAGTATTGATCCCTTTCTTGAAGAAGAAAGGGCACGCACAATTCATTCAGTTCCATTGTATGGAAGATAACATCGCTAGCATCAATATTGCTGAGCGTGCAGGCGCCACATTAAAAGAATACGTTGATCATGAGTTCGATATGCTTGACCGCTCTCAACGACTAGGCATTTATGAACTACGTTTGACGTAGTATCCACCCTAGAGATATTTTAATCAGAGTTCGAACTCTAACTTCACGAGCGCTACAATAGTAACATTGTTGCGCTCGTGTTAACTTGGGGCGTCATTGGTAGAAACTAGGCTAGGAGAAGCATCATGAACGCAATCACAGAGGTTGAAGTAGATAACTTGTTACAGCAAAGCCTCGAACGCTTAAAAGCGGCATATGCAGCCGAGCCTTATCCTAGTTTAGATGAACGTAAACAGCGCCTCGTTTTGTTAAAAAAATCGCTGCTTGAGAACAAACAAGCTCTGGTTGAAGCGTTAAGTGACGATTTTGGCTATCGCTCAGAATTTGATACCGCTATGACCGACGTTTTGCCAACGGTCTCGCATATTAATTATACCCTCAAACGACTAAAAAAATGGTGCAAACCCAGCAAGCGCGAATCCGGCTTATTGCTCGCACCTTCTAAAGTCACCGTTCAGTATCAACCGTTAGGTGTCGTCGGGATCATTTCACCGTGGAACTTTCCTGTGATTTTGAGCCTTGCGCCTTTAGTGACAGCATTGGCTGCTGGCAACCGCGTGATGATGAAGCTCAGCGAATTTACGCCAAAAACCAATAAAGTCATCGTCGATATTTGCCGTGGGTTGTCTGAGTATGTCGAAGTTTTTGAGGGTGAAGCAGACGTCGCACAAGCATTCAGCCAACTGCCATTCGCTCACCTTTTGTTCACGGGTTCTACGAGTGTTGGTCGCGCAGTGGCAAAAGCGGCAGCGGAAAACCTTACCCCGGTGACGTTAGAGTTGGGTGGAAAGTCCCCGGTGATCATTGCAAAAGATGCAGACATGAAGAAAGCCGTTGATGCTATCTTGTTTGGTAAATGCATTAATGCAGGCCAGATTTGTGTCGCGCCTGACTACGCATTTGTACCGCAAGAACGTGTCGAAGAGTTCATTTCGCTATTCTTAAAACGTTTTGAAAAGCTCTATTTAAAATCCAACAAGAATCAAAAGCTGACCCATATTGTCAACCAACGACAATATGATCGTTTGACTGCGCTACTTGAGGATGCAAAAGCGCAAGGTGCTAACCTTCACACTGTTGAGGCGTCGCCCCAAGAGGAACGACTTCTGTATCCTCATTTGGTCACGGATGTGTCGCCGAATATGCGAATCATGCAAGAGGAGATCTTCGGGCCATTTCTACCTGTTAAGCCCTACAATGCCGTTGATGAAGCGATTGACTACATTAATCAGCACCAAAGACCACTTGCGCTGTATGTTATGTCGGACGACAAATCGACTATCAAACATATTGTACGCAACACCCACAGTGGTGGCGTCGGCGTTAATGATACGGTTTTACATGTTGGCGCTGAAGATGCGCCTTTTGGTGGCGTTGGTGAATCGGGTATTGGGCATTATCACGGAGAGGAAGGATTCAGAACTTTTAGTCATGCGAAAACCATTCTTCACACACCGAAATGGTTGCCAAGAACGAGCGTATTAATGCGCCGTAGGGCTATGGCGATAAAAGCGATCCAAAAGATCTTTGTTCGATAATAATTATGATTTGATTGATAAAAAACCGCCCGAATAGGCGGTTTTTTGTTTCTATATGCTCTGAAACGCTGGGCACCAAAGTCCGAGAAACTTCCATCGCGTGCTACCAACAAAACAAAGAAAGGCTCTTGTTGATAGAGCCTTGTTCAGGAAGTGTCGAGAGATCTTGGCAAGTTTAATGCAGAACTTCACTGCTGAATCTTAGATATCTACAGTCGTTCATCAGTTCTTTAAACGCCTTTCGGTCCAGCTTAATCAGAGTTTCATGATCGCCAGCTTCAAGGTAGACATGTTCCAAGTTTGCTAGTCTTTCATCGCAAACTGTCGACATGTGGTAAGGGCTACCAATCGGTGGAATAGCGCCGTGTTCACAATCGGTGAAGAGTCGGTAAACCATACGCTCTTTCACCAAGTGGAAGGTGGCATTAAATTCGTCGTTTAATCTCGACAAACTGATTTTGTTGTTGGCAGGTAAGACCGCCATCATATGACGCCCTTCATGATCCTCTAGAATCACACCTTTTGCGATATTCATTAAAGGCACACCTGCTGCAACACCACTTTGTAGCGAGCTATGACTGTGGCTGTGATTCACGGTTTGAAAGTGAATGTTATGCTCAGTCAAATATTCATCTAATCGGGTTGCAATCGTCATATAGCCTCCACGTGTATGAGACCCATAAAAAGTATAGGTTAGTCGGGCGACAATCGCGCATTTTACTCGGCGACACTGACGCTCTTTACGCTCCTGTTCTACGCTTATTGCAAGCCAGCGAGAAAGCATGGTTAACAATAATAAATAGGGGGCAACATGAGCAAGCCAATCATCGCTGATAACAAGCCGATCAAAGTAGAGTTGAAAGCTGGGCAAGAATATTACTTCTGCCGATGTGGGCGTTCTAAAAATCAACCTTACTGCGATGGGGCTCATTCGGGAACCGGCTTAAAGCCAATGAGCTTTAGTGCGGAAAAAGACGAAGATGCCTATCTCTGCCAATGTAAGCATACCGCCAATGCTCCTTTTTGTGATGGTACACACAAGCGATTTACCGCAGAGCAAGTCGGTAAAGAGGGACCGGAACAAAAGCGAGAGAAAAGAGACAAACCAACGGCGTCTGCTACTCAAGAAGAACCAACCCTCGAGTTTATCCACCAATTAGCGAGAGAAGGACTCTCTAAACTCGGTCATCATGGTCCGATGGCTGCAATGGGGGTTCCTAGGCATTTGCTACCACATTGGGATGCTATACAAATCATGATGGCGCAAATGGCGACACAACCGTTGTTGGAAGACGTTCCTGTGTCTACCGAGTTGATTGTGGGACCAAACGCGCGTAAGCCGCTCAGACTCGCCATTCCTTTGTTGGTGTCGGACATGAGTTTTGGCGCACTTTCTGAAGAGGCGAAAATTGCACTAGCAAAAGGTGCAGAGTTGGCAGGGACTGGGATTTGCTCTGGTGAGGGTGGCATGTTACCGGAAGAACAAGCCGCTAATTCACGGTATTTCTATGAGCTTGCTAGTGCTCAATTTGGCTACGACGAATCTAAGCTTCTTAATGTTCAGGCGTTTCACTTTAAAGGTGGGCAAGGAGCAAAAACGGGCACGGGTGGTCATCTGCCTGCAAATAAAAATGTAGGTAAGATCTCTCAGGTGAGAGGCATCCCCGAGGGACAACCAGCGATATCACCACCAACGTTCAAAGATCTTCACACTACTCACGATTTCAGAAAGTTTGCTGACAGAGTTCGTGGCATCACAGGCGGCATTCCAATTGGATTTAAACTCAGTGCCAACCATATTGAGCAAGACATTCAGTTTGCGCTTGATGCTGGGGCTGATTACATCATCTTAGATGGTCGCGGTGGTGGCACGGGTGCGGCGCCAACTATGTTCCGTGACCATATTAGTGTGCCCACCATTCCTGCGTTAGCTCGTGCACGTAAGTACTTAGATGAAAAAGGTGCAAGTGACCGCGTCACATTAATCATCACCGGTGGGTTGCGAGTTCCTACGGATTTTGTCAAAGCGTTGGCACTTGGAGCAGACGGAGTGGCGATAGCAAACAGTGCGATGCAATCGATCGGTTGTGTCGCCGCTCGCATCTGCAACACCAATAATTGCCCGGCAGGCATTGCGACACAAAATGCCGATTTGAGGCAGCGTCTCGACGTTGAAAAGTCATCCCAGCAACTGAAAAATTTCTTCGAATCCTCGGTCGAGCTCATGCAAGTTATGGCAAGGGCGTGTGGTCATCACGCTCTGAGTGAATTTAGTCATCATGATTTAGCGACCTGGGATCACAACATGGCGAGGCTGTCTGGGATTAAGTATTCAGGTATGGACTTAAACTGATCTCTATCCATATTTTCTACATATAGGTACATGTTTGATAACAATTATTTATTCGCTGAAATGTTTGAAATTTTGACTTGGCGTTAACTAAAAAAACAGTGTATGAACTACGCTGTTTGAGGTGGATATTCGATTTATTGAATAACAAAGAGTGGTTACCACAACCACGACACGAAGGAGCATTATATGAGCAAAGCAAACGGCGGTTCGGTAGGTAAATGTCCAGTTATGCATGGTGGGCAAACATCTACAGATAAGTCGGTGATGGATTGGTGGCCGAATGCCTTGAACTTAGACATCCTGCATCAACACGACTCCAAAACCAACCCATTTGGTCAGGACTTTAATTACAAAGAAGAACTGAAAAAGCTAGATGTCGAAGCACTTAAAAAAGATTTAAAAGATTTAATGACTGATAGCCAAGACTGGTGGCCTGCCGACTGGGGACACTACGGTGGTTTAATGATCCGAATGGCATGGCATGCAGCGGGCAGTTATCGTATTGCGGATGGCCGTGGCGGTGCTGCTACAGGCAACCAACGCTTTGCTCCTCTCAACTCTTGGCCAGATAACGCCAACCTGGATAAGGCTCGACGCCTTTTATGGCCAATCAAGAAAAAATATGGCAACAAACTAAGTTGGGCAGACCTGATTGTCCTTGCCGGTAACATGGCGTACGAATCCATGGGCTTTAAGACCTTTGGCTTTGCGTTTGGACGAGAGGACATCTGGCACCCAGAAAAAGACACTTACTGGGGGTCTGAGCAAGAATGGTTAGCCACAAGTGACGCTGATAACAGCCGCTACTCTGGTGAGCGAGATTTAGAAAACCCGCTTGCTGCGGTAATGATGGGTCTTATCTATGTGAACCCTGAAGGGGTAGACGGTAACCCAGATCCTCTCAAAACAGCACATGACATGCGAGTGACCTTCGCGCGAATGGCAATGAACGATGAAGAAACCGTCGCGCTCACAGCTGGTGGTCACACGGTGGGTAAGTGTCATGGTAATGGTGATGCCGCAAACCTTGGCCCAGAGCCCGAAGCAGCAGACGTTCATGAGCAAGGTCTTGGCTGGATTAACCACAAAACACGTGGCATTGGCCGTGACGCGGTAACGAGTGGCATTGAAGGTGCTTGGACAACACACCCTACACAATGGGACTACGGATACTTCCACCTACTATTTAAGTATGACTGGGAACTGAAAAAGAGCCCAGCAGGTGCATGGCAATGGGAGCCAATCGACATTGAAGAAGAAGACAAGCCTGTCGATGTTGAAGACGGTTCTAAGCGCTACAATCCAATCATGACCGACGCCGATATGGCGCTCAAAATGGACCCTGAATATCGTAAGATTGCAGAAAAGTTCCAAAATGACCCTGCGTACTTTGATGACGTTTTTGCTCGTGCCTGGTTTAAGTTGACACACCGCGATCTAGGACCAAAATCATGTTATTTCGGCCCTGATGTGCCAAGCGAAGATCTTATTTGGCAAGACCCAACGCCCGCAGGTAAGACAGACTACGATGTCGATTTAGTGAAAACAAAAATTGAAGCAAGTGGCCTATCCATTAGTGAGTTAGTAAGTACGGCGTGGGATAGTGCGCGTACTTACCGTGGCTCTGACCGCCGAGGCGGTGCAAATGGCGCGAGAATTCGCTTGGCTCCGCAAAAAGATTGGCAAGGGAACGAACCTGAACGTCTAAGCCGTGTTCTTGCGGTGCTAGAAAAAATAGCAGCAGAAGAGGGCTGTAGTGTTGCAGACGCTATCGTGCTTGCTGGGAACGTAGGTATTGAACTGGCTGCGCGTGCCGCAGGTCATAATGTTTCCGTACCATTCGCGCCAGGCCGAGGTGATGCCACCCAAGAGATGACGGATGTGGAATCGTTCGAAGTACTTGAGCCTGTTGCTGACGGTTTCCGAAATTGGTTGAAGAAAGACTACGCGGTTAAGCCAGAAGAGCTTTTATTAGATCGTGCTCAGCTTATGGGGCTAACGGCGCCAGAAATGACGGTACTTATCGGTGGTATGCGCGTTCTAGGCAGTAACTACGGCGGTGGAAAAGAGGGCGTATTTACTGACCGAGTAGGCACTTTGTCGAATGATTTCTTCGTGAACCTTACTGACATGGCATATACGTGGAAACCAGTGAGTGCTAATCAATATGAAATCCGTGATCGTAAAACCGACGCTGTGAAGTGGACGGCTACTCGAGTGGATCTTGTCTTTGGTTCAAACTCGATCCTGCGTTCGTATGCGGAAGTGTATGCGCAAGATGATAATCAGGAAAAATTCATCCATGACTTCATCGCCGCATGGACGAAAGTCATGAACGCGGATCGTTTTGACTTGCAATAAGTGAAACGATGCCCGTCGGTAGATGGGTTGATGAATAAGTAAGAGAGGCGGGCGAAAAGCTCGCCTTTTTCTTTACCTATCTTTTTACTTTGATTGTTACTTTGATTGAAAGTTAAGCTCATTTGAACCATAATAACTGGACCATATGAACCATAGGAGCTTGATATGGCAACTGCAGCATTAAAAAGCTTCAAACCGAAACAACCTCATAAAGCCAATTTCTGGTTTATGTTGGGTATTGAAGACTCTGAAACAGGTCGCACTGATGCGGTTCACAAAGGCTTTGAGCCAAAGGTGTATCGCAATATTGTTGAGCGTGTGAAGCTTTCTCAGAGTGAGTTTCAAAACGTCACATTGATACCTGTCAGCACGGTCAAGCGTCGTCTAAAAAACGATGAACGCTTCAATACGCAAGAAAGTGATGCAATCTATCGATTAGCGATGTTATTGAAACTCGCGACAGAACTGTTTGACGACGAAGAGCGCGCGTTAAAATGGATGAGAGAGAATGTGTATGGCTTAGGTGGAAAACGTCCACTTGATATGGTCTCGACCACGGTGGATTTTGAAATCGTAAAAGATTTGATCGGCCGTTTAGAGCACGGGGTATTCTCGTAATATGAAGCTCTATCGTCTCACACAAAAGAAATTCGCTGACACGCCATTCAGCCCCGTTGGCGCAAAGTTGTTTGGAGGGCGATGGAATTCAAAAGGAACCGAAGCCCTCTACTTCTCTGAATCGGAATCCCTTTGCTCGTTGGAAGTATTTGTTCACGTAAACAACGATCCTGCTATCACCAAACTTTACGATTTATATCGTATTGAAATGCCAGAATACCTCATCGCCACCTTAGATGAAGAAGATCTCCCTGTGACGTGGCGAGCAATACCGGCGAGCGAGTCTACGCAGTACATTGGTGATCAGTTTCTCAATGATCCTCATCCAGAGTTTGCCGCGCTGCAAGTGCCTTCAACGATTTCACCTCGTGATAAAAACTACGTGGTGAATCCAAATCATCCCAAAATGAAAGAGATCATCAAGAAAGCCGAAAAGCTCGATTTCGCGTTTGATCCGCGCATTTTCAAATAGACGCCTAGCTTTGTCTTGCTTTAAAGCATTCAGCGCTTACCTGAGATAAGCGCTGAAGCATAAAAGTTTATTCCCTTGGTTATTGTCGGTCGTAAGTGAACTGTTGCGCTTCATTTGTACTGTTGTGGTAATGCCCAAGCACCAACTCAGCACCTTTGTAAGATAAATGGCTGTCATCCGTATACATCGCATTGTTTGCTCCAACTCTCATTCGACATACGCCATTTCTGCAAATGGCATCGGTCAAGTCGACAAACTCAACGTGCTCAAATTGCTCAAAGTAGTTCACTAACTTCGCCACGTTTTGAGGGTGATGTTGTTTGGGAGAAAAGTCGCAGGTAGACTCTTCTGTCTCGCCAAACAAACGCGCTTTCCAAAGGCATTCTCCTACCGCAAACGGTGCAGAAGGGGTTGGACCGAAAACGACCACTTCCTTTCCTTTCAGTTCATTCAATAATTTGGTTAATGATGCTTCATAATCGGCTTGTGAAAGCTCTTTATTGAAATTAGAAGAGATAACAACGCGACGAATGGAAGGGGTACTTAGAATGGTATCGACAGCCTCATTGAAGAACTGTCGGCAAGAAATTGAGCCAGCAGCTTCTAGGATGTCGACATAACCGACTGCACAGGAATCTTGAGTAAGTTGCACCACGCCAGTTGGTGTTACTTCAGATAGACGCTTCACGTAAACCATGCTGTGACTATTGCCTAACACAGCGATGGTGGGCTGCGGCGCAGACGAGCACACATCGTTAACGTTGGTGTTGCCGTTGCAATCTAAACCATAACCGTTGTTAACGCGCATGGCCTCGAAAAATGCGCTTCTTTCTGGAAAACCACCGTTTTGATGACCAATAACGCCGAGCGTTAGCAAGGGCAACGTCAACAACACAATAACCGCGGACACAGTGCGCATGCTCATGGCTTTTCGGCTACGGAACGGCTTTTCAATAAAGCGCCAAGTGAAGTAAGACAGTACAAAAAGAGCGATAACGTAAAGCGGGATATTGACGTCTTGTGTTGTGTCCAACACGTAGCGGTAAAAGACAAATAATGGAATGTGCCACAAGTATAAGCTGTAGCTGATTAAGCCGACGAACACGACCCACTTTAGGCTCAGTAATCTACCGCAGACATTGCCTTTAGAGGCAAACAAAATCACCAACGCGCTACCGATGACCGGCACCAGCAGCGTAATGCCCGCGCCATCTTGCGATTTTTCAAACAAAAGCGCGGAAGCCAATATCAAAACGATGCCAATGGTTGCTAGAGTATCGTTAGATTGAACTTGGACTTTTCTCATCACTAATGCGAGTAATGAACCGGTTGCCAGCTCCCAAGCGCGAGAGAAGATCATGTAAAAAGCGAAATCAGGATCGTTGCTCGCGTAGACAATAGTCATCAAACTCAGCACAAATACCGTGATAAAAAAAGTCAGGTAAAACGCGTTTTTGCCACGAGCGAGTAGCATGAGTAGCAAAGGAATGACAATGTAGTATTGTTCTTCAACGCCCAAGCTCCAAGTGTGAAACAGCGGATTGGCTTGATCTTCTAAACCGAAGTAATTGTGGCCTTTCAAATACAGAAGAATGTTGGATGAAGAGAGAATGGAAGACACTGCGAACTGACCAACGTCTTTGTGTGCTTGCGGCAAAAATAGCCACCAAGACATCAAATAGCTGACGGCGATCACCACCAGTAAGAGGGGGAGTATGCGACGAATGCGTCGCTCATAAAAATCACCAAGGCTGAACTTCTGGTTTTCTAAGTCGTTAATCACGATGGTGGTGATCAAATAGCCGCTGATCACAAAAAACACGTCGACGCCAATAAAGCCACCAGCGAATTGCTCAACTCCTGCATGAAACAAAATCACCAACGTGACAGCAATCGCCCTTAATCCGTCTACTTCTGCTCTGTAAGTCATATCGTGTTGCTCCAACATTCCGTTTAATGAAGTAGAGCAAAATATGAACCAGAAATAATGTTTATTTAAATCAGTGCCTTAAAGTGATTGTCAAAATGAAAATGCTAGGTGGGTTAACGAATTCCCAAATTGAATTTCAATATGGAAACCCCATAAAGAATGATCTTAAGAAGCGCTAAATCAAAGAACGTAAAGCGCGAGGCACTTAGACTTCATTGAAAATGATTACGCTAAAGAAACGATGACAGAGAATACGATTCAGGAAAAAATTGCCAGCTTTACTTGTATCGAAGAGGCTTTGAATTACTTCGACATCGAGTTTGATAGCCGATTTATAGAAAACAACCGAACCGAGTTGGTTAAGAGGTTTAACGGCTACTTAATCCTCACTAAACCGGATGATTGGTTTTCAGGTCGTCGTGCTTTAAAGAATGCTTACTGTAAAGTACAACGCCGTTTGCTCAGTAAAACGACGCGCTCTGCGTGCCGAGGTTGTACATCTTGTCAAAGACGTTAATTCTGGTGGCTTGCCTAAAAAGAACCCTGCATCTTGGCGTCACAGGGGGAAGAGCAAGGTTCTTTTGGGTTAGCTATTGGTTTGTCGCGAGCTGCGAATCAGCTTTACGTAGATGAATTAACCCGCGTGGTACGCAGGGTAGTCCACTAAGCCTTTTTCACCGCCGCCGAACAATGTGGCAGGGTCATGTTCTGCCAGTGGATAGCCATGCTTGATGCGGCTTGGTAAGTCTGGGTTTGCAACAAACGGACGGCCAAAGCCAATCATGTCAGCTAAACCACTTTCAATCGCGTGTTGCGCCTTTTCTGCGTTGTAACGACCGGCATAGATCAGTGTGCCTTTGTACGCCTCACGAACTGCGGTTTTAAAGTTGTGCGGAGTGTCTGGCGCGTCGTCCCAATCTACTTCTGCAATGTGAATGTAAACCACATTGAGTTTATCAAGCAGCGCTGCAGCGGCGGTGTAGGTTTCGACTGGCGTACTATCAACGGTGCCATTTAACGAAGTGAATGGCGCAAGACGAACACCAACACGCTCAGCGCCAATGGCTTGCGTCATCGCTTCTATCACTTCACCAAGAAAACGCAGACGGTTTTCAATAGAGCCACCGTATTCATCGGTGCGGTTATTCGCTTCAGAATCGATAAACTGGTTAACCAAGTAGCCATTCGCTGCATGAAGCTCGATACCATCGAATCCGGCTTCTATCGCGTTTAGTGCGGCTTGGCGGTACAATTCAATAACGTTCTTGATGTCTTGTTTGGTCATTTCACGTGGCTCAACCACGTCGACAAAGCCCGGTTCGTCTGTGCCGTTATCGACAAATACTTTCACGTTTTCTGCTTTTAGCGCAGAAGAAGAAATAGGTTGCTCACCGCCAATGTTATCAGGGTGAGTCACACGACCAACGTGCCACAATTGCGCGAAGATAGTGCCGCCTTTCTCGTGCACTGCATCAGTTACTTTTTTCCAGCCAGCAATTTGCTCTGGGCTGTAAATGCCTGGTGTCCATGCATAGCCTTGACCCATTGGCGAAATTTGTGTGCCTTCAGCAACGATTAGGCCCGCTTCAGCACGTTGAGCATAGTAGGTCGCCATCATGTCGTTAGCGATATTACCTGGTTGAGAAGCACGAGAACGCGTCATCGGAGGCATAACGATACGGTTTTTTAATGAGAGAGAGCCAAGTTGAATGGGTTGAAATAATGCGTCTGTCATAGGAAACCTCGTTATTTTTGAGTTTGGATGAGTTCGATTTGGTAACCATCGGGATCTTTAATGAACGCGATGTGAGTTTCTCCGCCTTTCATTGGACCTGGCTCGCGAGTAACGTTGCCACCAAGCGCTTTAATTTTTTCGCAAGCGGCGTAAATATCTTCAGACCCCAGTGCCATGTGTCCGAATGCGTTACCCAAGTCGTAACTGTCGGTATCCCAGTTATAAGTTAGCTCGATGGTCGCGCCATCTGGTTGATCAGTGTTACCAACAAACACCAGTGAGTAACGGTATTCTTGGTTTTCAAAACGATCCAAAACACTCATTCCCAGAACTTTTGTATAAAATTCGATAGATTTGTCTAGGTCAGCTACACGGATCATCGTGTGGAGAAACTTCATAAGTCGCCTTTTCATAACGTTGCGTAATCACTATGCAAACCATATCGCCACTCTAAATAAACTGGAAATTATCGTTAATTATTAAAATGATTATTTAGTGTTATGAAAAGCGAGGTTGCTGGCCCTGCAACATGCAAACAAAGATTACTCGCCGTTTCTTTTTAATTGTTGGCATATGCTAATTACTCTTTTGAGAAACCGAGTAACTATCATGTCCACAAACAGCTACTGTCATTACACTCACGAGTCTCATCATCAATGTGCGGTTTGTTCTTCAATTAATGTGAATCCGAACTCTTTGGCCGTGAACTACCAATACCTAGCCGATGGCTCTGTTGTCGGAGAGTTTCACGTTTTACCGCGTCATCAAGGTTACACAGACCTGTTGCATGGTGGTATTGCCAGTTCGCTTCTCGATGGTGCAATGACGCATTGTTTGTTATCTAGAGACATTCAAGCCCTTACGGCGCAGTTGGATGTGCGCTACCATGCACCTATTCAGTTAGATGATCGAGTCACGATTACTGCACTCTGTGAAGGTGAACGACGCGGTATATATCAACTGGTGGCTCAATTGCGGGTCGAAAGCGAAGTTAGAGTGACGGCTAAAGGGAAGTTTATTCGTCCTAAAAAGGCATAAATAAAAACGTGTTCTACGGAGAGGCAATGAAGAAATTTGATGAGCTGTATGCAATTGCGACGAGAAAATCTCAATATGACCAAACCAATACTTGGTTTAAAGGCGTAGAGACTTATCTGGAGGCCATTGGCAAAGAAGTTGATGAAGTCCGCGAAGAGATTCGCGAGGATCGCCTTTGTCATTTGGAAGACGAGTTAGGCGATGTGTTGTGGAACTACCTTAACGTATTAAAAGCGCTGGAAAGAGAAAAGGGTATAGATCCTGAGAAAGTACTCGAAAGAGCCTGCACTAAATACGAGCAGCGTGTATCTGCGATTGAATCGGGACGCAGTTGGGATGAGATAAAACAGCAGCAGAAACAAGCCTTGAACGCGGAACATGAAGCCGCGCAGTTAGAAGATGTAAAGAGCCAATAACTGCGCTTGGTATTGAAAGGATAGGTTAATAGGGAATACCTAGTCAGCCCTTGGAGCTGTTGACCAACAGTAGGTCACAAGGTGGTTGATCAAGTAACGTGTCTACAGTGCTGCCAGACCAAAATTGAGATGACATGCTTCGTTTACATGCCCCCATAATCAAAATCGCTGCTTGTGATTGCTTAACTGCTTTTGGTAACGCCGTTTCAGGGTTTCCTTCTGGCAGCAGTAGTGGTACTCGAGTTAACCTTTGCGCACTAATAAAATCTGTAATGCCTGCTTTTTGGTTGCTTAATATCTCTGCACGATAGCGAGAGAGGTATGGCGCGACGTATCGGCAGTAAACGAGCGTCATTTTCCCGCTTAAGGTTTGTTCTAATTTTGAGCCTCGCGAGACGATGGCTTTATCTACTATCGACTTTTCATCCCCTCGATGAAGTGGGTCGATTGCACAAAGCATGTTGGCGTGAGAAGGCCATGAACGCTCACTCAGTAGCAACAAGTCGCAATCTTGTTGTGCTAGTTCTGTGAGCATCGTTTGAATCTCGTGTTTGTTAAAGTGTCCCACGAGCAGTAAGTCAGTGTGGTCAACAAGTCGTTTCGCAACTTGCTCAACCCAATGACTCCCTTTGAAATGCTCGTAAGAGAGCGTTGGCGTTTCAAGCTCTTCTTCTTCACAAAGTTCGACAATTAATGCGTTGAACTTTAAGGTCCAAGCTTCAAACTCAGCTTGTCTTTTTTCTATATGGTCAGAGTTGAAACTGAGAAAATGAGCGAATGCGTGATCTTCACTTCGGCGATGGTCTTCCACTAAAACCACAATAGGCTGAGCCAACGCTGTCGAAAATTGAATCACTTTACGAAGCACCTTACGACTTGGTAAGGCGGCCTGCTGAGTCAGAAAAAATACAGGTGCCATTGATTACTCCATTATCAAACAAGGCGAATGAGCCTGACACACATTCAAGTCTATACCATGAACTGATGCAGAGGCGTTTTGTTTCTGCGAGCGAAATATAAATTCCGCAATTAAGTCAACTATCGCCTAGAATTTTAACATCAAGAATTCATGCCTTCGGATAGCACATATCGTCAATGCGGCGAATGTGGTAGTGAAAGCTATAGGTAAAAGTAATGATAGATTCCAACCAATTGCAAATTAACCGCAAAGTGCCACATTTGCTTGCTGAGATCATTAAAGCGATAGAATCGACCGAAGACTTGAGCTTTTTGAAAGACTATCAAGAAGCACAGATTGCGAACATTTTGGAATCGGTCAACATTGCTTACCGTAAGCGTGTCATAGAAGCAGTGCCGCCAGAGAAGTACTGGACGGTATTAAATTTGCTGCGATACGACACCGCCAAGCACATTCATCAATCACTCAACAAAGAGCTGCAACATGAACGCTTAGCGTACATCACGGATTCGGAACTGATCATCTTTGCAGACTTTCTACCGACCGAGTTTGTGGATGAGTACCTTATCGACCAAAGTGAAGAGTCGGTCGCGCATATCCAACAAGCATTGTCGTATGAAGACAACAAAGTTGGACGTTATGCCGAGCCTCACTTTCTGGTCGCAAACCCTAAAAACAGCGTAGGAGGCATCAAAACCGAGCTGCTAAAACGTGGGCAAAGTCCAGTGCGGTTGATTATTGTGCGTGATGCAAGTGGTGTGATTGGTACGATAGAGCCGCAAACCCTGTTGCTGCACGAAAATCATATCAAACTTACCGACTTGACCGTAGTTACGCCAATTCTAGAAGATATTCAAACGATTCAAAGCGTCAGCAAACAAGTCTCGATTGATGGTGGAGCACATTGGTTTCCTATCATGGCTGGTGGCAAAATTATGGGCGTCTTGTCGATGGCGACCATCGCGATTACGTTGCGCGAACTCAGCCTACAAGCTGTAGTGGCAGAAAACGTACGAAGCGAAGAAGATTTGTTCACACCATTAAGCGTGGCGACAAGGTTAAGAGCACTTTGGCTAGTGATTAACTTGCTGACCGCTTTTGTTGCCTCTGCCATCATTGGTATTTTTGATAATGTGGTCGAGCAAGTCGTTGCGCTTGCTATCTTAATGCCTGTTGTGGCGAGTATGGGCGGCATCGCAGGTAGCCAAACCTTAGCGGTGGCCATTCGGGGTATCGCATTGAACCACTTGCACCAAAGTAACTTGAAGCTATTGGTGAATAAGGAATTAAAAATCGCCACCATTAATGGTTTAATTATGGGATTGGTGATCGCGGGTGTCGTTTACATGGTGTTTGACTCTTGGCCATTGGCACTTATTATTTGCTGTGCCATTTTCCTCAATAGTTTGGCGGCCGCGGCATCGGGTACGTTGATACCATTCACGTTGAAGAAGTTTAACATTGACCCCGCCGTGGCTGGCTCGGTAGTATTGACGACCGTTACCGACGTCGTCGGTTTCTTTGCGTTCTTAGGCTTAGGTGCCATTTTCTTGATATAGATATCCAATTGACGCGTTAACCAGCAGGACCAATCGCACCATTTCCCAACCCAGTATTTTGGGCGAGCTTGTTTCGCTCAGCATTCCTCCGTTTTCCATAACCGATGAACACGTCGTTTCGGTTCTTACTTTGTATATCTCTTCACTGCCCAGTTCTATTCCCCAAATTTCCCACTACCGATCTCGCTTAACGCTGGCGTGCCAAATGCCAATTTCAAACGCCAGATGATGCCCATTTTCTTGGCTGTACACGCATTACTTCACTCAAACAAAAAATAAGGAAAAGATTTTGAATAAACTTATCGTATTCTCTGGTGGTCCCGGTGCAGGGAAAACTTCGGTAATCGAACAGCTAAAAACACAAGGTTTTATCTGCGCGCCAGAAACCGGCCGTCAAATAATACAAGCGCAGGTTGCCAATCACGGTTCAGCATTACCTTGGAATGACAAACAAGCTTTTCGAGACGAAATGATGAAGGCAGAAGTGAGCAATTACCGAGCTTTCAATGTCCACCAAGGGAATGTGTTTTTTGATCGCAGTATTGTGGACGTATATGGCTACAGTAAGTTGGAACAACTGCCAATCTCGCATGAGCTCATCACGCATTGCCAGACGCTTCGTTATCATTCTCAAGTATTCATTTTTCCACCGTGGACGTCGATATTCAGCAACGACGAAGAGCGAAAGCAAGATTTTTCTGAAGCGGTGGCTACGTATCAACAGATGGTCAACGCTTATCACAAATTTGGTTATCAATTGATCGAAGTGCCCAAAATGTCAGTCGAAGACAGAGTAGCGTTTATTCTCGGCTCAGTCATCGAACAAGGCTGAAAGATGATTGATGCAAACAAATGCGTAAGGCGATTGTGAGCACGACAACAATATGCGTAAAGGGAGTTATTTATACTGGATAAAATTCAATAACTTAATTGAGTGTTATGTCTTTTAAATATCTTACCTTATTGCTCGCAACGACGAGCATGAGCAGCTTTGCTGATGTAGGCCTGCCTTCGGGGGATGATTGGTTAAACCATGTGACGAATGGCCTAGCCCCATATTGGATGATGGAAAGCGCGCATGGACAACCTGCGGGGAATTTTCCGACTTTTCGTTGTGATAACGGTGTCATTCTCGACCCACAAAAGCCGTGTGGAGAATTAAACAAAGGGTGGATTAGCCCGCACTTCGATCGCGAATACACCCGCATGAAATCGCGCCAAACTTACGCTTATGGCGTGCTTTTTCATCTTACGGGTGACAAGCAAGCATTAGAGCTGGCAAAGAAAGGGGCTTATTACCTGATTGATCATCTACAAGATGAGAAAAACGGCGGCTTTGTGAGCTTTACGCGTAGTGGGAAACCGGGGATGGAGTGGCAACAACGAACTTCTCAAGACCAAGCTTACGCCTTGGTGGGTTTGGCGATGTACTACTACTTGACTCAAGATCCAAAGGTCGAACAAGCGCTCATCGACCAGCAAGCGTTTATATTTAAACAA
Organism: Vibrio sp. 1580; assembly: GCF_033340055.1. Taxonomy (NCBI): domain Bacteria; kingdom Pseudomonadati; phylum Pseudomonadota; class Gammaproteobacteria; order Vibrionales; family Vibrionaceae; genus Vibrio; species Vibrio sp. 1580. The sequence goes on along the minus strand of NZ_JAWOVT010000008.1, from coordinate 12,890 downwards.
TACCGACGAAGCGATGATCGCGGTCTGGCTTGGGTTTTGAAAGACGGTGATGGGGAAAGTGCGAAGCAGCAAGAGCTAGTCGCTCAACTTGACCAGATCAATGGCTATCTGTTGTTAACGGCGCCACTTTTACCAGCGCCAGCGCAAGCCAAGTGGAAGCAAGATCTGCAATGGCTGACGAAAGTGATGCTAGATAACTACCATTCCGTCAAAGAGCAGCGCTTTTATGGCGCGATACACCACAAAGCGGTAATGATGCCAGATGCGAAACACAATGATTTTGGACACACCATCAAAGCGTATTGGATGACGTATCTCACTGGTCAGTTGTTGGAAAATTCCAATTGGACAGAGTTTGGTTTCAAAGGAATGAAACACACGCTTAAGCAAGCGCAATATCAGCAAAACTTTGAGCAAGTCAAAGCACTTTTCTCACCAGAATGGCAGAGTAAATGGGCACAAGAGAGCATTCCTGCTTGGCAATCAAGACCATACAAGCACTATAGCTCGTCTTGGGAATGGGCAGAACTCGATCAAGCGGCGATGACAGTTTCTCTTGTCGATGGTTCGATGAAAGAAACGCTTCAATACACGTTACCCACTTTTATGGACGTATGGGTGGATCATCAATATGGAGGAGTCGGTCTGAGTCCTAAATCAACCAAAGCGTTCCATTGGGGAAATGGTTACCACCAGTTTGAACATGCGTTGGTCGGGTATTTGTACGCGCAACAAATGGCAAAACAGCCCGCCAAGCTTTACTACGCGCGACCAGCAGAGAATAAAATGCCACTTAATCCGTATTACTTTAGCGCAGACGTAAAATCGTTGTCGTCACAAAGTGATGGAGTCGCCACCGCGACATTCACCAATATTCGACCTTAGGTTGGTCGATGGTGATGTGTTAGTTAAAGTCCGCGTAAAAGCCAATAAAGTCCTCCGATAGCAAGGATGACTATTAGCTATCTAGGTCTGTCACTAGATAAGCTTCAAGCAGTAATTGTGTAGGTAATGACCCCTGGGCGCTTATAAAAAGCCGTCAGAACCACTGGTTTTGACGGCTTTTTATTTTATGACAGGTAGAGGATTCAATTTTCAGCGCGATAGGTCCATGAAAACTTAAGTGAGATTCCAATCACGTCGCATAGTCTCACTAGTGTCATTGGAAATAAATGAATTGTTTCTGATACATAGAACGTATTAACATGGTTGCACTGGGCCCATATGAGTAAACTTATTGAATATACAATTTGAGAGAGAGGGTTTAGTTTTAAAAAATAACAGTTAGTTGGAATCTAGGTTAAATGAAAATAAAACTATTTAAAAAGCTACAAGTTGTATTTCTTGTGGTGTTGTTTCTCTAGGTTGTCCAAGCGGAAGCATGATCTAAAACGCTTATTTTATTCAAATAAATGGAAGGAAATGAAAGTGGAATTAAAAAATAACTATTCAGAATCAGAAATAAACCAGCCACCATCGGTACTTCTTGTTACGTCGATGTTGTGTCTGGCGTCCGTTTGTTGGGCTGCATTGCTGTTGGCCATTGAATATATTGTTGGGATAGAAATGAGTGGTACAGGCTTTCTTAGCACGTTAATCCCAGCCATGAGTGTTGGTTATTACTTCGGCTACAAGACTGGAGATGTAATGCCATCAAAAACAAGATGGTATGCTGTTTTACTGTGGACTTTAGCAAGTTTGGTAGTGTTCTCTATTATCTTAATGTCGTTAAATATTTCTCCGTTTTATTTATTATCTGAGCTCGGTGGGGTAAGTATTTTTATTGCTATCATAATGCTAATAACGATTGGCATCGCCTACTTAATTTTAAAAAGTGGTGAGAAAATGGCGATTAGAGTGTTACTCAAAGCCAAGGAAAGTCAGTAGATAAAATACAACAAACGATTCAATTAGGATCATGACAAGACGCCAGCCATAATGTGCTGGCGTTTTAGTTTCCTGTTTGTAGGATTTTTTGTCTAAAAGGCAAACCCATTTATTGTGTTGTAGTTTGAGTTAATGGTTTATGCCTTGTGCGCAAGATAGCTTAGCAGGTTTATGTATCGAGAAACGTGTGTATAATTCGCCACGAATTACGATTTATAGATATGAAAGGTAAGTATGGCAGTCCTCGAAATTCTCTCAATTCCTGATCCAAGGCTTAAAGTAAAAGCAGAAAAAGTCACTGATGTATCGACAATACAAACGTTGATCGACGATATGCTAGAAACACTTTACGCAACGGGCAATGGTATCGGTTTAGCTTCAACCCAAGTGGGCAGAAAAGAGGCGGTTGTTGTCATCGATATCTCTGACGAACGCAATGATCCTTTAATCTTAGTCAATCCAGAAGTGGTGAGCGGAGAAAACAAAGCACTTGGTCAAGAGGGATGCCTCTCTGTTCCTGAGTACTACGCAGATGTAGAGCGTTACACGTCAGTTGTTGTTTCTGCACTAGACCGTGATGGCAACCCGATTACAATCGAGAGCGATGAGTTCTTGGCGATTGTGATGCAGCACGAAATTGATCACCTATCTGGTAACTTGTTCATTGATTACCTTTCACCGCTGAAGCAAAAAATGGCGATGAAAAAAGTGAAGAAGTACGTAAAAGCGAAAGCTAAGTAATATGAGAGGAAGTAACCCTCCATGTCGAGTTACTTCCTTTTAAATCAAGAATAGGAAGGTAGGGAGAGCGGTTCATCTCTGTTTTTGGGGGACATAACGCTTTACGACCTTCATAAGCTTCTGAAATGAAGAACAGTCCATATGTGACTCATGAGGGCAGGTGGCAACATGGTTTAGGCTGTCTCGCACCGCTTTCAAACGTTTTATTTGCTCATCAATCTCAAGTGCCTTTTTCGTTAGTAAGTCACGATCGATATATGGCTTTGAAACTTCTGATTGATTCAACATTTCTGCCATTTCGTTAAGCGATATTCCAGCGATACGCCCCAAACTAATTAAATTGAGTGTATTGAGTACCTTTGGTGAATATTGGCGTCTCAATCCATTCCTTCCTATCGAGCGAATTAACCCCAGCTGTTCGTAGTACCTGAGCGTTGAAGTCGGCAATCCTGATTTTCTAACCACTTCTGCAATATCCATATTATTCCCCATTGACTTCAAGTTGGCTTTAAGTTGTAGCATGCAACTAAGACCTTAACAAATCAAAAACTTGAGGAGAGAAAAATGCTGCTTTTAATGGGATTGCAAGCGGTGCTAATAGGGATTGGTGCCACTTTGATAATGGATTTATGGGCATGGTTACAAAGGAGAGTGTTTGGTATTCCTTCATTAAACTATGCGTTGGTTGCGCGCTGGGTTTTGTACATGCCCCAAGGAAAGTTTATGCATGCGCCAATTATGGCGTCAGAGGCGATGCCGGGAGAAAAGTCACTGGGCTGGTTTTTTCATTATGCCATCGGCGTTACTTTCGCTTTGGCTCACGTTACTGTTTTTGGTCATCATTGGTTGGTAGAGCCCAGTCTAATGCCCAGCTTAATTACAGGCGTGGTAACGTTGATCTTCCCATTTTTGGTCATTCAACCTTGTCTAGGATTTGGTTTTGCTGCGAGTAAAACCCCAACACCTTGGAAAGCCCGTTTTCTTAGCACATTGGCACATTTGGGTTATGGTTTGGGTTTATTCATAGCCGGGTTTGCAATCAAAGTTACGAGCCAGTATTTTGCATAGAGAACATGAGCATCATGCAAACGAGTGGTTTTTATCTATGATGCTCAACTCTTGGTTGTTTTTTGCGCTTTGATCATAGTTGACCGATATGTCTAAAGTCTGTTGCATTTATCCAAGACGTAAAGTCGGCGGACATTTAACATTGCCTTAACGTCAGAATGGCAAGCGGTTTACCAAGAAAAACTAAAATTATCTGGTTTGACATAAAGAATATTAAGGGTTTCAGATGGCTTCAAAAGTGGCAGGGATATCAATACTGAGTTTATTGGCAGCGCCAGTTGCGATGGGAGAAACAGCCAGTGCTTATGATTTATGTTTGCTAGACAAAATAAAGCAAAGCAAAGGTGAGGAAACCATAAAGAGCATTCGCGTGCAGTGTGAGCTTGACACAGTAACCAGCACAGTGCCCGCAGATCCAGAAATTGAAGAGCCTGAAGAACTTCAGGAAAGCTTGGTCGACAAGCGTTTGGAATCAGAACGAGAAAACGCGTTCGAACCGTTTAGCCTAGTCGCGCATCGCGTTAACTATATTCTTCCGTTTACGTACAGTGATCGAGTAAATAAACGCGCGTATGCCGACACCAAATACGGCGATGAACTGCGTAAGGAAGAGGCGGAGTTCCAAATCAGTTTTAAAGTACCAATGAACTATGATGACTTGTTGTTTGATGGCGATGGTCTGTTTTTTGGAATGACTCTTAAATCATTTTGGCAGGTATACACGGGTGCAGCATCTCGTCCATTCCGTGAAACCAATTATCGTCCAGAGCTTTTTTACTACACCCCAACTGACTGGAAACCACTTGATGGTTCGACTTGGTTAGGTTTTGGTATTGAACATGAGTCTAACGGTCAGAGACAGGAGCTATCGCGCAGTTGGAACCGTGTCTATGCCAACTTAACCTTTGCAAAAGACAATTTTGCGGTTTCTATCCAGCCTTGGTGGCGTATACCTGAAGATGAAAAGACATCGCCTAATGATCCCAAAGGTGATGATAACCCGGATATCGAAGACTATATGGGACACTTTGAGCTATCGAGTGCTTACAAGTGGAATGGTTACGAGTTTACCTTTTTAGGTCGCCAGAACTTTCAAACACATAAGGGTTTTGCAGAACTGGGTGTGTCATTTCCGATTTGGGGCAAAGTTCAGGGGTACGCACAATACTCAGCGGGTTATGGTAAGAGCTTGATCGACTATGATCATAATCAGCAGCGGATTGGTGTTGGTATTGCAATCAACGGTGTTTTGTAGTTTTTCGTAGATGGATAGAAATTAACACTGGCAATTGAAATTTCAATATTTAGAATGCGAGGCTGAAATTGATTTCTAACCTAGAGTGATTTTATGCTTCGTGATTACACCTTCGATTGTCTTGTAACTATGCCTCGCCATGAGCTGGAAGAGTTTAGTGCTCGTATGATCAGTAAAATGGTGCCAGAAGACGTGATGAATGAGCTGTTCACTTTTGATCAAGAAGAAGTGGATAGTGAAGACCGCATGTTGTCTGCACGTCTTGATGCAATGCTACGCATGACAGCAATCGCACTGAGTGAAATTCAACAAGCGTTTGATGACTCAGACAACGCAAAGCAAAATAGCGAGCGAATGACGCGATTGGTGCTTTGGCATTTCTACGCGATCTCATTCCGTTTGGAAGAGGTCATCACGCTAGAAACACACTGTGCTCTAGTGGAAAAACTAATCGAAAATGCACCTTCGGATGTTTTTGCGTGGGTAAAAACATTGACGGAGCTGCTGCACACTTACGCTGAAATCAACGCGAAAGAGAATCCTCAAGACTAAACACCTGTCGTTTATCGTTCAGTAAATTAGAAACAAGGCGAGCCATTTGGATCGCCTTGTTTTTTCGCGTTAGATAAACCTTCGGGTTTGAAATACCAAACAAGCCTAGACTCAGATTTGTTCGTTCACTAGCGAACGGCGTGATTCCTTCTTACACTAAATCAAGGTGTTTGTTGCTAAACAAGCAAATGCATGACTAAGTCGTGTATTGTTTTCCACTTAAATGCGGATAATTTATGTCGAAGAACCTTCTGGTTTTTAAATTGGAACCGACTATTGAGCGTGTACGCTTTCCAGCTGAGCTTCATCTATCTAAAGGAAGTGAACGATGGATCCGTTAACGCAAGGTTTATTGGGTGCAGCTTTGCCACTGGCCGTGAGCAACAAGCGAAACCTTGCAGTTGTTGGCGTGTTGGGCGTGGTCTCTGGGATGGCTCCGGATTTAGATGTGCTCATCCGTTCTTCAACTGATCCTTTGCTGTATTTGGAATACCATCGCCAATTTACTCACTCGCTCTTGTTTATCCCGTTTGGTAGTTTCATTTGTGCTTTGGTGTTGTATCCATTGTTCGCAAAAAAGCGAGGACTAAGCTTCCGGCAGAGTTGGTTTTACTGCGCGCTTGGTTATAGTACCCATGCGTTATTAGACGCATGCACCAGTTATGGAACACAGCTTCTATGGCCGATAAGCAACACGCGTTATGCTTGGAACACTATTTCGGTAATCGACCCCGCGTTCACACTCCCTATTTTAATATTGCTTTTGTTTGTTGCACTGAAGCGAAGCCCAAACTATGCCCGCATTGCATTTTTATGGTGCCTGGCTTACCTAAGTCTTGGAATGATCCAGCGAGATAGAGCAGAAGTAGCTGGTTGGGAAATCGTCAAAGAGCGACAACACAACGCTATACAATTAAAAGCCAAACCAAGTTTCAGCAATCTTTTGGTTTGGAAACTAATTTATGAAACGGAAGAGAGCTACTATGTAGATGCCGTAAGGGTGGGGCGTTCAATAAAAATTTACCCTGGCGTATCAACTCCAAAGTTAAATATAAAAGAGCAATTTCCGTGGCTAAACCCGCAATCGCAACAAGCAAGAGACATCGAACGTTTCCGTTGGTTTTCAAACGGTTTTGTAGCGACGGATCCGAATAATGAAATGCGAATTGTTGATATGCGTTATTCCATCGTACCAAACCAAATTAATGCGTTATGGGGCATCAATCTATCCCCAAAAGCCAGCGCAGGCGCGCACGTTGAATACACTGCTCATCGAGGAAGTACTGCAGAAGATCGCCAAGTTTTTTTCAACATGCTTACGGATTTTGAGTGATGGTTTTACTTTGGATGTCGATGCGGTTTCGTAATAACTATTACGCAGACTGAAAGTCCTTTACTAGGGTCGGCTTGCTAGCGAAGAAAATCTTGCCAAACAGGGACTTGTACTTCCAGCCAAGAGACAAAAGCCGTTTAGCTAAGTTCTTGTTTTCAATGATTGCAACCTCAACACCTTGGTAGTGGTAAGGATTGCTTTTGATGTAGTCGATAAATGCAGTAAGCACGCCTTGCCCGCGAACGGAGGGTGCAAAGTTGACTGCTACAATAGAAAAGCGTTGGCTACCTGCTGGGCAACGGACTAAACAGTGCCCAAGAGGATGAGTAATAGTCTCAGAAAATTCAGGAAAAGGGCGAGACTCAAGCTCTTGAGAAAGCGCATCGTATCGCTGACATAGATAAGAAAATAGTTGTTTCGCTTCGCTGTTCATATCGGTGCCGCTTTTGTGTTGCTTGGTTTGAAGGCATTGATGTCTCAAACATTGTAACCATAGATAGCAACACAAAACGCGGTAAACTTTTTCAGTACTGATTTCCTATTTTTGAAACCTGAATTGTTACAAATGAAGTTGATTGGGTTTTATATGGTAGTTGTGAACGAGTGTTTCTAGTTGAAGGGAGAATACGCTGGTTACTGGATTCTTACTGGAATTCCTTTGTTAAAAGGCGAGCTGCTTGGTTTAATGCCGCTCGTTTAACTGCGAGTGGCATCTTTTGTATTTCGTCACCTTGTACAGCGACGATGGGACATGATGTGGGATCTTCTATCCTAGCTCTTCATGGTCTAAATTATCTCATTAACCACTCAGAGCTAGATTCTTAGTCTCGCCAAGGCTCGCTGGACTGACACAAAAACATCGTTAAACTCCTGTTATTAAATTATTTGGTCCGCCTTTGTTTACTTTTGAACGCTTAACTAGGCGTTACTCCAAGTGCTTAAATTGCAATGCCACAAGTCGCTGATACAACTCACAGCTTTGCATTAATGATTGGTGGTTACCAACATCGACTAACTCGCCATTGTCGAGCACCGCAATTTTATCCGCATGTTGGATAGTCGAAAGACGATGAGCAATAATCAGCGTTGTGCGTCCTTTCATTAGAGCTTCAAGTGCTTGTTGAACGTGATGTTCACTTTCACTATCAAGGGCGCTGGTAGCTTCGTCTAGCAGTAAGATTTTTGGATCTTTTAGAATCGCGCGAGCAATCGCAATACGCTGCTTTTGTCCGCCCGATAGCCTAACGCCGCGCTCCCCTAAAAAGCTGTGATAGCCTTCGGGAAGCTTCTCAATAAACTCATGGGCATGGGCTTTTTTCGCGGCTTCGATAACTTGTTCATCCGTCGCTTCAGGATTACCGTAGCGAATATTATGGAAAACATCATGGCTAAACAGCGCTGGTTGTTGTGGTACGAGCGCCATTTGACGTCGAAGTTCGTTTGGGTCGAACTGTCGAATATCTTCACCACCAAACAACACTTGCCCTTGCTGTGGGTCATAAAATCGTTGCAGCAGTTCGAATAGTGTTGTTTTACCTGCACCAGAAGGGCCGACTAACGCCAGTACTTTTCCTTGTTCAGCGGTTAGATTTAATTCTTTGATTGCTGGTTGATTTGGGCGAGAAGGGTAGTTGAAACTCACCGAATTAAAGTTAATCTCAGCAGGCATGTCGGAACGGACAGGCAAATGGTTGCTTGGCGCTTTAATATCACTGTCTACTTGAAGGATCTCAATCAGCCGTTCGGTAGCACCTGCGGCTCTTTGCAATTCACCCATGACTTCGGAAATGGTTGCAGTCGATGAGGCAACCATAATGGCATAAAACACAAATGCGGCTAGGTCACCCGCAGACATTTTTCCGTGAATCACATCGCTGCCGCCTACCCAAAGCATGCCTGCAATCGCGCTGAACACAATCACAATAACGCCTGATATCAGGATCGCTCGCTGCTTTACTCTCTGTCTACCTATTTCATAAGCTTTTTCCACCTCGACAGCGAAAGCCGCTCGTTCATGCGACTCTGAGCTAAAACTTTGCACGGTTTTAATATGTTCTATCGCTTCTCCAGCGTAGCTTCCGACATCGGCCATTGAATCCTGACTTTTGCGAGAGAGCGCACGCACGCGTCGTCCATAAAACAAAATTGGTACCAAAACCAAAGGCACAGAAGCAAGCACAATCAGCGTGAGCTTAACGTTAGTGGCAAACAACATTATGATGGCCCCAAAGCACATCAAAGCGCTACGCATCGCCATTGAGAACGATGAACCGATAATGCTTTGCAGCAATGTGGTATCGGTAGTCAGGCGCGACATAATGTCGCCACTACTGTTGGTCTCAAAATAGCTCGGATGCAGCGTAATCACATGGTTAAACACCGCAAGGCGAATATCCGCACTAACGCGCTCACCTACGGAAGAGACAAGGTAAAAGCGAAAGAAAGTCCCAATGGCAATACACAATGTTACACCGACAATAAACTGAATCGCATTGGTAAGCTCTTGCAGTGATTGCTGAGCAAAGCCTTGGTCGATAAGAATACGTACTCCATAGCCAACGGATAACGTCAAACTTGCTGTCGCGACAAGGGCAACCAAGGCCGCCGCAACCCGCCATTTATAGGGTGCAATAAAGGTGTTGAGTTTAAGAAGAATGCTGAGATTTTTGTTATTTTTTCTGCTCATGAGTGACTCACAAAGCGTTTTAGGTACCTGGCATAGTAAGCCAGTTTGGTTGGTGAGACCAGCGAACTACCGCTTTCGGATTAGGAAATTCACTGGGATAACCAATATCGCATGTATATCGAAAATCACTTAAACGTCGAAGAGACTAGAATCAGCTTTTAGTTCGGAGGGGGTTACGCACGGCTTTTGGCGAGTAGCAGGTCGACTTTTCCTTTGGCTGTTTTACTAACTGTTTGCATCAACTGAAAACTTGGTTTTTCGACGCCTGAGTTTTCTATCCCTTCGACCATTAAGAGCCAAAGCTTGGCTGTCATTTGCGCATCGGCTAGTGCACGGTGGAAAACACCGTCGTTGTCGATATTTTTATAGCGAACAAGTTCACCTAGCTTATGTGATGGGGCTTCTTGAATGAGCCGTCTTGCTACCAGTAAGGAGCAAGCAAACTCACCCGAATAACCACAGTTGATTCGTTCAAGCTCTGCATCTAAAAATCGTTTATCGAAGGACGCGTTGTGAGCGATAAGGTTCTCGCCAGCAATGAACTCACTAAATGACGCTATTACCTCTTCGCAGCTTGGTGCCGATCGCAACATATTGTTGGTAATGCCGGTGTAGTTCTCAATGAAAGAACTCACTCTGAAACCGGGATTCATGAGTTGCTGAAAACTATCGACAACCTCGCCATTGACTAACTTTACTGCACCAATTTCTATTGCGCGATCACCTAAAGTAGGAGAGAGACCTGTGGTTTCAAAGTCGAGTACGACCACAGAGTTTGCTTGAGGCATAAAATTTTCCAGCTGAGTAATATTGTGCAAGAGTATTATCGAAAGCGACAGAAAAAGAAAGGCGAACACAATGGTGAATATCTGTCTATCTTTACTCCACAAAGTCAGTGTTCGTCGTCCACTGTTTATGGACAGGTACGTTCTGGCTTACCCATCGCGGCTTGTGCGGTAGCCTTATATTTCAAATGTTTTTCGGCTTTTCGATTCATTTCAATTAAGCATTAACTTTCGATACAACATACTGATTATAAATTGATTTTATAAATCAACTTCGGCATCATTCACGGCTTGATTTTGAGGATGAATATCATCACAGCAAAAAATTAGAACAACTTATAATGCGAGGCTAGGGAACGATGGAAACAATAAGAAATCACTATTTAGATATACCTGAAGAAAGAAAATTGCGTATTTTTCGTGAAGAAGATGAAAATTTTTACAGCTTCTGGGAAAGGATGCTTGATGAAAAACAATTTTTTTATAAGCAACCTCTTAAAAGAATGAAAGGCGATGCTTGGGATTCGCTTGAGGCATTCTTCACTGCTTCAAAATATGGACAACATCAGGCCTCGCCAGATTACATAAAAAGGGCGCTTGAGTTACTGAATAACGTGTATTTGCTGGCCAATCATTCAGACCAAGTGGTTGAATTCTCCGTTGGGCACCGACACTTTTCGGAAGTGGGTAACCGTTCTGTTGCAGAAGGAACAATGGATGGATGGTTGGATGAAATCTGTTTAGCGATGGCCGCGAGAGATTGGCGCTGCGTAGAGCTGATGACCATCATGGATGAGTCATTAGTGCGTTTAAAAGATCCTTTTGATGTTGCACTGGTCGAGTTCGTTAAAGGTGTATTTAGTAATTCATCAGCGCTACCTGCGTTATTGCAAACTGTGATGGAGAAATCCTCCCCGCAATATTTAGAATCAACCAGAGTGCCATATGTACATTCTTTGTTTATTCCTTTTGTGAATGTGTTTGTTGCCATTATCGATGGCGATGAGTCACATTATCAAGAAGCATTGAGAGATGCGTTAGAGGCGCATTACCAGTTCTACATGAATGAAGATGTTCGCTATTCGCCAAAAGGAAATGTTTCTCTGAAACTGACTGGTCTTGCTGCATTGGCATACGATAAGTATGGCTGGACAATTCCAGAAACCGCATATTTGCCAAAGTGGCTCGTTTACGGTGAGCATGATCTCTGTTCTAAATAAATCATTAATGGAACACCTTATGTAGTGTCTGCGGCAATGCCGTTCGATGAAAGGTTGGCGCAGCTGCCGGCTCTGTTTGAGCGAACAAAACAGATCTACAAGATCATTGATGAGTTCCCATCTTTGGCGGTAAGACCAACCCAACCGAAAGCAAACATGTTGCACCTAATCCTACCTTTCAGCTGTGAAAAGTTGAAAGAACTCCAACACACGTTTGCCATGGAAAAGGGCATTTGATTTGGTAACCCGCAAGTCACGGCACATCCAAATCAATCGATTGTTGAATGGTATATTGGTGACTACCTGCTCAATCTTGGTGATGACGAATTAAGGTCGTTTTTCAATCAGTTACTCGGTAAGAAGGCATAAACTTATCAATATGCGAGCTTACTAACACGCCATACGCGACACTTCATGTATTCTTAATTGAAGCGAAGAAGAGGATTTATCAATGTCAAAAAGCTCCAAACTTCACAATGAAGACAAACTGGTTAAGAAGGCACTAGAGATTGGTGGGAAGATGGCGAAGCTACAAGGCTTTGACCTTCCTCAGTCACCACAACCTCTAAGAGTAAAAGCGATTTACCTATTCTTGGTTGATGCCAAACAGATCACCCCATTACCGGAAAGCAAGCTAGACGGCGCAAGCATCAAACACCGACTGGCAGTCTGGATACACAGTGCATTGCCAGACAACGACCCTCTAAAGTAGAAAACCTCATAAGTCATATAGGTCATTAATTAACTAGGCGAGCCAAATGGTTCGCCTTGTTTGATATTGGCGAGTGCACCGAGGTCTTTTGGCGTGGCGGTATCATTGATTTACAAAACAGAATCAAAATGACTAAAGATAAATCCCGAGAAGCGCTACAATGCAGGCGTTGCGAGAGTGCAACCAAGATTACTCATTTACAGAAGCCTTGAAGTAACCATACATGTCTAAAGATTTCGAATTCACTACAGAATACACACTCGACAAACCTTTCTTTGCTGAATGTTATGATCAAACTAGCCAGCCAACGAAGTTCCCACAAGCGTACCTAAAAGGGATGCTGTTTCTTATCTTTGGTGTGGTTTTATTGGAGTTTGAACTGCTACCAAACGGTTATGTCGGTTGGTTCTTTATCGTATTGAGTGTGATTGAAGCGTGCAGCGTTTACTTCAAAAGAACTTGGTGGCTGTGGCGTCAAACCATCAGCTCAAGTCGCGGCAGTAAAGTGGTGTTTGAAGTGAATGCAGATGGCGTACGCTACAAAAGCGGTAAAGTTGACCGCAGCCTCGCTTGGAATGATATCGACCAACTCGAACAAACTGATTTGGGCTTTATCCTTCACCTTGGTAAACAACGCCAATACATCAGCAA